>NZ_JAPKIA010000001.1:0-260212 GCF_036759865.1 Kluyvera genomosp. 2 | reverse complement strand
TAATCACGGCGGTATGGGCGGCGGCCAGGGTCATAACCCGTTTGGCGGTCATGGTAATCACGGTGGCAATGGCGGCGGTGGTAACCAGGGCGGTGGTGATAATCACGGCGGTATGGGCGGCGGCCAGGGTCATAACCCGTTTGGCGGTCATGGTCACCACGGCGGTAACGGCGGCGGCGATGATAATCATGGCGGCGGTCACCACGGCGGTAACGGCGGCGGCGATGATAATCATGGCGGCGGCCACCACGGCGGAAACGGCGGCGGCGATGGTAACCATGGCGGTGGTCACCACGGTGGTAACGGCGGCGGCGGCAACAACGGCGGCGGTAATAACGGTGGCGGTAACAACGGCGGCGGCAACAACGGCGGCGGTAATAACGGTGGCGGTAATAACGGTGGCAGCAATGGTGGTAGTAACGTCGGCGGGGTTCAAACAACCAGCGGAATTACGGGCACCACGGTGACGACGACCGGAAGACAATCAAGCGGTAACAACGGCGACAGGTCGCGCTCCGGCTTGTGCAACCAACCGGGTGCTATTGGCTGTAACTTCCGCTAATTGAGCGATAACGCTTTATCGTTAACAAAGCATCAAGACAGATCGTTAGTAAAAGGCCGTAACCCAAGCGTTACGGCCTTTTTTTGTCGTTTGCACGGCAGGCATAAAGTATATGGTTCAGTTGCCGATAATGAGTCTAACTATATAAATTTTCTATATAAAAAGAGATTGCAATTGGCAGGCTTGGTTACTATTGTAAACATAATGTTTACAAAATGTGTTAGCTAACCATTTCTGCTTCGGGACAGATCCTGCTCAGGGACGATCTCAGATAAACGGGGAGTTACCATGCAAACATTCACGCGCATTTTCATTCCGATCGTTTCACTGCTGTCTGTTTTTACAACCGGAGCGCTGGCGGCAAACAGCGGTGTTATCCATTTCCGTGGGCAGATTGTCGAATCCCCCTGTGATTATCAAACCCTACCGGGCAAAGTGGGGGTCAGCTGTTATCAAGATGGAAAAACTCAGCACCAGTCGGTTCCCATCCATACGCTGCTGGACGGGCGGCAGTTCGTGAATGAAAAAAGCACCGCCAACCTGCGCTGGATTGATAAGGATAAAAAAACAGCAGTCCTCACCGTGGAATACAAATAGCCGAAACGAAATGACGAGTCGCGTTGTCTATGGTAGATAATCGATTTGTCTGAGTGAGAGGATAGTAAGCATGGCCGAACGAATTCAGGTGCTGCAGGGGGATATCACCACCCTGGAGGTGGATGTTATCGTCAATGCAGCCAACCCTTCGTTAATGGGCGGTGGCGGCGTTGATGGTGCGATTCATCGCGCTGCCGGGCCGTCGTTACAGGAAGCCTGCGCGGTTGTGCGTCAGCAGCAGGGGACCTGTCCGACGGGGCATGCGGTGATTACGCATGCGGGAAACCTGAAAGCAAAAGCCGTGATTCACACGGTCGGGCCGGTGTGGCAGGGGGGCGGTGAGCAGGAAGCATCGTTGTTACAGCAGGCGTATTATAACAGCCTTCAGCTGGCGCTGGATAATGGCTATCACACGCTCGCCTTTCCGGCGATCTCAACGGGCGCTTATGGCTACCCGCTGAAGGCGGCAACGGAAATCGCCGTCAGCACGGTGGCGGCATTTTTGACCCGCCGTAGCCTACCGGAGACGGTCTATTTCGTGTGCTTTGATGACGCGACCACCCGGTTGTATCGGGAGGTACTTGGCCAGACGAGAATCCCCGTTCTGGCCAACGATGCGAACACTTAGTGGCTGGCAGCCTGGGTTTTCGTCACCTTTTGCTGCGGTTTACCGGAAAACAGGAAACGCAGCAACGGGATACGCAGGTGAATTTCATAGAGCACCAGCGCACAGCCGACCACAAAGACCAGCCCCGTCAGGAAGCCGAGTGAGTTTGAGCTGATGCTCGGCATAATCCATGCGCCATAGAACAGCGTTAGCGGATGGTGTACTAAATAGATAAATAAGGAAGCATTCACGAAATAGGTCACGCGGGCAGACTGGAAGTTGAGCATGCGGTGACCGAACGAGAACACGACGTTCACCATCCACAGCCCCAGCACCATCGTAATCAGGTATTCCGTTTCATACATCCATGCGTCGCCAGAACCATAGTGCTGGTTCAGGCGGTAGGCGATAAAGCCGAGCAGCGCCGCGACGATGCACCACGGTGACGGGGTGGTGAACAGGGTTTTGAGCTTTGGATGAATAAAGGCCAGCGCGCCCAGGATAAAGAACGGCACGTAAAATAGCGTCTGCATCACTACAAAGTTGAACAGCCCATCGCTCAGAATCGGCGGATAGACGATGAAAATGGTGCGACGGATGGCAGCGTAGAGCAGGCCAAGCAGCAGAAACATGACCGTCAGTTTGCCCATCGTCATGTTATCGAACAGATCCGCGCGACGGCGCGTCTGGCGACGGCGCATAAAGCGGAAGGCCATAATCCCGAGCGTGGTGAGCACCACCAGCACAAGCAGGAACCACAGGTGTGACACCAGCTCCCAGGCCAGCGTATTATATTTTTGGTAAAACGTCAGCGTATGCCACGTTTCCGTCTTACCCTTAACGTATTGCAGCATCAAAAATTGCGGCAGCGTGAGCAGCGGAATGGCGGTTAGCATCGGGATACCGACCCGTTCCACGCGAACTTTCCACCATTTTTTCAGCGGGTAACGCAGAAAAAGCATGTAGGAAAAGTAGCCGGAAATGACAAAGAACACCTGCATGCGAAACGCGTGCACAAAATCGTTAAACAGCGTCAGCCACCATGACGGCGTCGGGCTGTTCATATGCCAGGTGTGGGTCGAATACAAAAGTGAGATGTGAAAGGGGATCCCCAGCAGCATCAGCCAGGCCCGGATCGAGTCGAGAAAATATTCACGCTGTGCGGGTTTGTTATTCATAGGGTTAGGTACGATTCTCAGACTAATCGCCTTACAGCGTAAGGTGATAAAGTTTACATTCGTTGGCAACCCTACACGAACTCTGGTTACCTGTCTCCAGGATAAGCACGCAAAGTGCAAAGCGCAGTTAACAGTTGCTTACTCGATAAGCCACCGCGCTCAACAATACGGGGATTATGTTGTCGGATAGCTTGAATTTCCAGTAAAATGGATCGGATCGATTTAAGCACACAAAGGGGGAAGTGCTTAGTTATATGAAACAGAAACCACAGATGATGAAACTGCGTTGGTTAGGCGCAGCCGTAATGTTGTCCCTGTGTACTTCATCTGCATGGGCATTCAGTATTGATGACGTTGCAAAGCAGGCTAAAACGCTGGCGGGCAAGAGCTACGAAGCGCCAAAAAGCAACCTGCCTTCCGTCTTCCGCGACATGAAATACGCGGACTACCAGCAAATCCAGTTTAATCACGATAAGGCATACTGGAGCAAAGTTAAGACCCCGTTTAAGCTCGAATTCTACCATCAGGGTATGTATTTCGACACGCCGGTGACGATTAATGAAGTCACGGCAACCTCCGTGCGCAAAATTAAGTACAGCCCGGACTACTTCACGTTCGGCGACGTTCAGCATGACAAAGATACCGTGAAGGATCTTGGCTTCGCGGGCTTCAAAGTGCTGTACCCGATCAACAGCAAAGACAAAAACGACGAAATCGTCAGCATGCTGGGCGCTAGCTACTTCCGCGTGCTGGGTCAGGGCCAGGTTTATGGTCTGTCCGCTCGCGGTCTGGCGATTGATACCGCCCTGCCGTCCGGCGAAGAGTTCCCGCGTTTTCGCGAATACTGGATCGAGCGTCCGAAAGCGACCGACAAGCGCCTGACGATTTATGCGCTGCTGGATTCCCCGCGCGCGACCGGTGCTTACCGCTTCGTGGTGATGCCGGGCCGCGATACCGTGGTTGACGTACAGACCAAAATTTATCTGCGCGATAAAGTCGGTAAACTGGGCGTCGCGCCGCTGACCAGCATGTTCCTGTTCGGGCCGAACCAGCCTTCGACCACAACCAACTATCGCCCGGCGCTGCATGACTCTAACGGTCTGTCTATTCATGCCGGTAACGATGAGTGGATCTGGCGTCCGCTGAACAACCCGAAACATCTGGCCGTCAGCAGCTATGCGACCGAAAACCCGCAGGGCTTTGGCCTGTTACAGCGTGGCCGCCAGTTCTCTCGTTTCGAAGATCTTGATGACCGCTACGATCTGCGCCCAAGCGCCTGGATCACCCCGAAAGGCGATTGGGGCAAAGGCACCGTTGAGCTGGTAGAGATTCCGACCAACGACGAAACCAACGATAACATCGTTGCATACTGGACGCCGGACAAGTTGCCGGAAGCCGGTAAAGAGATGAACTATAAGTACACCATCACCTTCACCCGTGACGAAGACAAACTGCACGATGCGGACAGCGCATACGTGATGCAGACGCGTCGCTCCACCGGTGATGTGAAGCAGTCGAACCTGATCCGTCAGCCGGACGGTACGCAGGCGTTTATCATCGACTTTACCGGCGCGGATATGCGCAAAATGCCGCAGGACACGCCGGTAACGGCGCAGGCCAGCATCGGTGATAACGGTGAAATCGTTGAAAACAGCGTTCGCTACAATCCGGTGACCAAAGGCTGGCGTCTGACGCTGCGCGTGAAGGTGAAAGATCCGAAGAAAACCACTGAAATGCGCGCTGCGCTGGTCAACGCTGACCAGACGCTGAGTGAAACCTGGAGCTATCAGCTGCCTGCAAATGAATAAGACAACGAAGTATATCGACGCACTGTCGCTTACGGATGCAGAAAAAGCGGCGCTCCCGGACACGACGCTGCGCGCCGTGCACGAAGCGCTGGATGACGAGCATCAGGCTTTTCCGCGCGATGACGACACGCCGCTGGCGTCCGTGAAGGCGCGTCTGGAAGAGGGCTGGCCGGACTCCCTGGGCGGCGAGCAGCTTATCAAAGACGACGAAGGGCGCACGCAGCTGCAGGCGATGCCGAAAGCAACGCGCTCTTCTATGTTCCCGGACCCGTGGCGGACCAACCCGGTCGGCCGCTTTTGGGATCGTCTACGCGGTCGCGATGTCACCCCGCGCTACCTGTCTCGTCTGACCAAAGAAGAGCAGGAGCATGAGGCGAAATGGCGTACGGTGGGTTCGTTACGCCGTTACACCCTGTTGATCCTGACGCTGGCGCAGACCGTCGTCGCCACCTGGTATATGAAGACCATCCTGCCGTATCAGGGCTGGGCGCTGATTAACCCGGCCGATATGGTCGGGCAAAATCTGTGGGTCTCCTTTATGCAGCTGCTGCCATATTTGCTGCAAACCGGGATTCTGATCCTTTTCGCCGTGCTGTTCTGCTGGGTCTCCGCCGGTTTCTGGACCGCGCTGATGGGCTTCTTACAGCTGCTGATAGGTCGCGATAAGTACAGTATTTCTGCGTCAACCGTTGGCGATGAGCCGCTAAATCCAGAGCACCGGACGGCGCTGATCATGCCTATCTGTAATGAAGACGTCTCTCGCGTCTTCGCCGGCCTGCGTGCGACCTGGGAGTCGGTGAAAGCCACGGGCCAGCAGAAGCACTTCGACGTGTATATCCTCAGCGACAGCTACAATCCGGATATCTGCGTTGCGGAGCAAAAGGCCTGGATGGAGCTGATTGCCGAAGTGCAAGGGGAAGGGCAGATCTTCTATCGCCGTCGCCGCCGTCGCGTGAAGCGTAAAAGCGGTAACATCGATGATTTCTGTCGTCGTTGGGGTAACCAGTACAGCTATATGGTCGTGCTGGACGCTGACTCGGTGATGTCCGGCGACTGCCTGACTAACCTGGTGCGCCTGATGGAAGCGAATCCGAATGCGGGGATCATCCAGTCTTCGCCGCGCGCTTCCGGTATGGACACCCTGTACGCGCGCTGCCAGCAGTTTGCTACCCGCGTCTACGGGCCGTTGTTTACCGCCGGTCTGCACTTCTGGCAGCTCGGTGAATCGCACTATTGGGGGCACAACGCCATCATCCGCGTGAAGCCGTTTATCGAGCACTGCGCGCTGGCGCCGCTGCCGGGCGACGGTAACTTTGCCGGGTCGATTCTGTCGCATGACTTTGTTGAAGCCGCGCTGATGCGTCGCGCAGGGTGGGGCGTATGGATCGCCTACGACCTGCCGGGCTCCTATGAAGAACTGCCGCCGAACCTGCTGGACGAACTGAAGCGTGACCGCCGCTGGTGTCAGGGTAACCTGATGAACTTCCGCCTGTTCCTGGTGAAAGGGATGCACCCGGTTCACCGTGCGGTGTTCCTGACCGGCGTGATGTCCTACCTGTCTGCGCCGCTGTGGTTTATGTTCCTGGCTCTGTCGACCGCACTGCAGGTGGTTCACGCCCTGACCGAGCCGCAGTACTTCCTGCAGCCGCGTCAGCTGTTCCCGGTATGGCCACAGTGGCGTCCTGAGCTGGCGATTGCGCTGTTTGCATCGACCATGGTGCTGCTGTTCCTGCCGAAACTGCTGAGTATCATCCTCGTATGGTGCAAAGGGTCGAAAGAGTACGGCGGTTTTGTGCGCGTGACGATCTCTCTGCTGCTTGAAGTCCTGTTCTCTGTGCTGCTGGCGCCGGTACGTATGCTGTTCCACACCGTGTTTGTGGTCAGCGCGTTCCTCGGCTGGGAAGTGGTCTGGAACTCGCCGCAGCGTGACGATGACTCTACGCCGTGGAGCGAAGCCTTTATGCGTCATGGTTCTCAGCTGCTGCTGGGGCTGGTATGGGCGGTCGGGATGGCGTGGCTGGATCTGCGCTTCCTGTTCTGGCTGGCGCCGATTGTGTTCTCGCTGATCCTCTCGCCATTCGTGTCGGTGATTTCCAGCCGTTCCACTATGGGGCTGCGCACCAAGCGCTGGAAGCTGTTCCTGATTCCGGAAGAGTACAGCACGCCGAAAGTGCTGGCCGATACCGAAGCCTATCTGGAACAGAACCGTGCGCGCGTGCTGGACGATGGCTTTATGCACGCGGTGTTTAACCCGTCGTTTAACGCCCTGGCCACGGCGATGGCCACCGCGCGTCACCGCGCGAGCCACGTGCTGGAGATCGCTCGCGATCGCCACGTCGAGCAGGCGCTGAACGAAACGCCGGACAAGCTGAACCGCGATCGTCGCCTGGTACTGCTGAGCGACCCGGTCACGCTGTCGCGAATGCACTATCGTGTTTGGGCCGCACCGGAGAAATACTCCTCATGGGTGGCCGAGTACGATAAGCTGACGCTGAACCCGCTGGCGCTGAAAGCCAAATAGCGCGGCGCTTCTCTGGCGTCGGTGTTGTGCCTCGTCCGGGCTGCCGGTTAGTAGCCCGGGCAAGTGTGGCTCCGCCAGAGAGGGCTCTGAGCCATTGTTTGCCGCAAAAAATACCGGCCATCAAGCCGGTATTTTTTTGTCTGTTTAATGAGGAGAATGACGTGATAAGAATCATACTGGTTGCCGCCATGGCGATCGTGCTCAGCGGATGCGGTAGTATTATCAGTCGAACGATCCCCGGGCAGGGCCACGGAAACCAGTACTATCCGGGCGTGAAGTGGGACCTGCGCGACTCTGCCTGGCGCTATGTCACCATCATCGACCTGCCGTTTTCACTGGTGTTTGACACGCTGCTGCTCCCTATTGACGCCAGCCATGGCCCCTACGAGTAGCTAGCGTTCATCCCATTCATCCGCGGCGGTCTGCCCCTCTTCCGTATCGAGAGAGGGCTCCAGCTGGTATTCGCCTTCGTTCCACTCGTGCAGCGTGTTTTCCTCCAGCCACTCCTGACGCAGTTCTATCTCATCAAAATCGCCGTCAAACACGCTCTGCGCGGCTTCACCGCTGAGCATAGGCAGACACTCTCCTTCACCGTCTTCATCGGCGAAGAACTCGGCCTGCCACATGATGTCACCGTCTTGTAAAACGTACTTTTGCATATTGAACTGCTGTACGTCCGCTTCACTCTCCTCAAGACCAGGGTTATCGGCGAGAAAAGTTTCGCGTGCCGCATCAATAGCTTCTTCGAGCGTGGCGTATAAAGTCATCTCAACTCCCTGCAATTTGACGTGGTATTCAGGGAAATAATAGCTGAAGTTTTCGGTTGTACACGCCCTGCGCGATGTTTTCATACTCAGCGCAGGGCAAGGATGACTAGGGGCGGGAGGGCTCGGGGCTACGGCGCAGGCTAAAACCGGTATAAATAGCGTTAAACAGGACCACCGTGGCGGTGACGCAGAATACGGCGCGGAAACCGTAGTTGGCCGACACCGCGGCGCCGATTAGCGGCCCGGTGACGTTACCGATATCGCGGAACGACTGGTTATAGCTGAATATGCGCCCGGCGATCTGATTACTGGAGTTATAGACCAGCAGCGTTTGTACGGCCGGCAGCAGCGCGCCGTCAGCGGCACCGAGCAGAAAACGCAGAATGCCAAGCTGCAGCGGGTTTTGTACAAATGACATGGGAATCAGCAGCAGCACGGAAACGATCAGCGCGGCAATCAGAATTTTTTCAGGCCCAATACGGTCGCCCAGCTTGCCTAACCGCGGCGCGCAGATCAACGCCGCCACGCCGGGTACCGAGGCTATCATGCCGCTGACAAAGGCAATATCGCTGATGTTACCCGCTAAATCGCGGACGTAGAGCGTCAGAATGGGGGCAATCGAGCCGGTCGCCACCTGAATAATCAGCGTGGTGACGAACAGGCTGAGCACCAGTTCGCGGTTTTTCAGCGAACCAAACACCTCTTTGACGTGCAGCATCTCTTTTTTGGACACCGGCGTGAACTGTTCGCGGATGAAAAACAGCGTCAGCACAAAGCAGATAAACAGCACGGTAGCGGTCATAAAGAACACCGGACGCAGACCATAGTTATCGGCCAGAAAGCCGCCGGCCAGCGGCCCGAGCAGCGCACCGCTGACGGCGCCGGTGGACAGCGTGCCCAGCGCCCAACCGCTCTTATGGCGTGGAATTTGCGTGGCGATCAGCGCATTGGCGTTGGGAATAAAGCCGCCAAGCAGGCCGAGCAGCGCGCGCAGAATCAGAAACTGCCAGATATTCTGCGCCATCCCCATCAGCAGCATGACGATAGCCATGCCTAGCGCCGAGCGCAGCAGCATGATTTTACGCCCCTTGCGGTCGGCTAATCCGCCCCACAGCGGCGAGGCGATAGCGGAAAACAGGAACGTGATGCTGAATACCAGGCCAGACCACATGTTCAGCGCGCCATGTCCGGTCACGCCAAGCTGTTCAACGTAAAGCGGGAGGAAGGGCATGACGAGGCTGAAGGCGGCGCCGGTTAAAAAACAGCCTAGCCAGACGACAGCGAGGTTACGCTTCCAGTTAATGGGGGCATCTGAGGGTTGCATAAGGTTCCGCAGGAAAAAGGGTGTATTTGTAAGCCTGCTAATTATGCGCCTGTGTTCATATCACCGCAACGCGAAGGGCTTTTAAAGCTAAAACGCGCGCGGTCGGGGACCGCGCACGGGGGATCAGTAGCGAGAAGGAACGCCTTCCGGGCGGGTTTTAAAGCGTCGGTGCAGCCACATATATTGCTCGGGGGCCATCATGATGCATTTCTCAACGACGGTGTTCATCCACGCCGCGGTAGTTTCAGCATCATCGAGCGGCGGATTACACTCCGGTTCAAGGATGATCAGCTCATAGCCTTTACCGTCCGGCTTACGACGCGGTACGAACGGTACCACGCAGGCCTTTGACATTTTGGCCAGCATCCAGGTGCCGGAGGTCGTCGCGGCGTCTTTGACCGCGAACAGCGGTACAAACACGCTGGCGCGCGGGCCGTAGTCGTGATCCGGCGCGTACCAGATAATCTCGCCGTTTTTCAGCGCTCTGATCATGCCCTTCAGATCCTTACGATCGATCATGCTTTTATTCGAGCGCATACGGCCCCAGGTCTGCAGCCAGTCAAGAACCGGATTGTCGTTTGGCCGATAGACGCCGATCCCCGGGTTATGGATACCGAACATACGGGCACCCATTTCGAGGGTCAGGAAATGGATACCGATCAGCAGAACGCCGCGCCCTGAATCCTGCACGCTGCGAATGTGTTCGAGGCCGCTGGCGTCCATCCAGCGATTGATGCGTTTAGTCGGCCAGAACCAGGCGATGCCGGTTTCCATCACGCCCATGCCCACGGACTCAAAATTCTTTACCACCATTCGGTGACGCTCGGCCGCGCTCATTTCCGGGAAACAGAGCTCAAGGTTGCGATAGGCAATTTTCGCGCGGCGCTTCATCAAGCGCATGGCCAGATGCCCCATGGCGTTGCCGAGGCGATAGATGACCGGATACGGCAGTTGAACAACCAGCCAGAGCAGGCCAATACCCAGCCAGGAGGGCCAGTAGCGGGGGTGCAGCAGCGCAGCGGTGAACTTAGGTAACTGGGTCATGTGTTTCCTGTTTTTACGAGCAACGGGTTCTATTGTCGCACTATTTTTCCCTCAACCAAAATGCGGGGGGCGCAAGTGGCGCTATTTTAGGCAGAGTTTTTACGCGCCAGGATTAATGGTGATGAAAATGTAGCGCAAAATGTGGGGATGTAAATTAACGATGATTGCTATATCATGCGCCCCGATCATAACTCTCCATTCTATTTTGCAGGATAAGAACACCATGCCAGTGTTGCATAACCGCATTTCGAATGAGACGCTGAAAGCGCAAATGCTGGCTGAAACCGAGCCGCGCACCACCATCTCATTCTATAAATATTTCACCATCGTCGATCCAAAAGCGACCCGCGATGCCCTCTACATTGCGCTGACCGAACTGAAGGTCTTTGGTCGCATCTATCTCGCCCATGAAGGGATTAACGCCCAGATAAGCGTGCCGGCAAGTCAGGTCGAAAGCCTGCGTGAGCGTCTGTACCGCTTCGATCCGGCGCTGAAGGACCTGCGTCTGAACATCGCGCTGGATGATGACGGCAAATCCTTCTGGGTGCTGCGTATGAAGGTGCGCGATCGTATCGTGGCCGACGGCATTGACGATCCGACCTTTGACGCCAGCGACGTTGGCGATTATCTGAAGGCGGCGGAAGTGAACGCCATGCTTGACGATCCGGATGCGGTGTTTATCGATATGCGTAATCACTACGAATATGAGGTAGGCCATTTCGAACAGGCGCTGGAGATCCCGGCGGACACCTTCCGCGAACAGCTGCCGAAAGCCGTTGAGATGATGCAGGAACATAAAGATAAAAAGATCGTGATGTACTGTACCGGCGGTATTCGTTGTGAAAAAGCCAGCGCATGGATGAAACACAACGGCTTTAAGCAGGTGTGGCATATTGAAGGCGGAATCATTGAATACGCCCGCCGCGCTCGCGAGCAGGGGCTGCCGGTGCGCTTTATTGGCAAGAATTTTGTCTTTGATGAGCGGATGGGCGAGCGTATTTCCGATGAGGTCATCGCGCATTGCCACCAGTGCGGAACGCCGTGCGACAGCCACACCAACTGTCTTAATGACGGCTGCCATCTGCTGTTTATCCAGTGCCCGGCCTGTGCCGAGAAGTTCGAAGGCTGCTGCAGTGAAGTGTGTCAGGAAGAACACAAGCTGCCGGAAGAGGAACAGCGTCAGCGCCGCGCCGGCCGTGAAAACGGCAATAAGATCTTTAATAAATCGCGCGGCCGTCTGAATACCCGTCTGGGGATCCCCGACCCCCAGGCGCATAATGACTAGCTGAAATAGAGCCAGAGAAGGTCGGCGATGGCCAACAGCATCGATAGCGTCAGATAGAGCATCAGATGCTCGCGAATATTGTTGACCAGAAAGTAGAACAGACGGCGCATAGTCATTCCTGCTAAACGGCCCCGCATCGTCGGGGCCGTTGCTATTTTAGCGGTTAAAGCGGGTGAGGGCGAAGGGACTTAAGTCGAATGCCGGGGCTTGCTGCTGCGCAAACTGCGCGGCAATTTCGCCCAGCACGGTGGCAAACTTAAATCCGTGACCGCTGAGACCGCCGATAAACAGCACATCGGGCTGGCCCGGCAGGGTATCAATAATAAAATCTTCGTCTGGCGAATTGTCATAGGTGCAGGCTGCTCCGTGCAGACAGCCGCCGATACCCGGCAGAATCTGACGCAGGAAGCTAAATGCCTCCGAGCCGTCGGTGGCTACTGCGCCAAATGCTTTACGTTCTTGCGGCTGGTGAATCAGCTGGCCACCGTTGTGCTTACCTATCTTCAGTTCGTTGTCGACGGCCGGAAAACCGTAGAACTGATCGCCGTTCGGCAGCTCGCCGGTGAAGGCCGGGAAGTTATTTTTTTGGCTGTAGCGGCCGTCGGCCTGAAACCAGGCAAAAACCTTACGTACCGGCTGAATCGGCAGCTCAGGGTAAAACTGCTTTACCCAGGTTCCGGCGGTCAGCAGCAGTTTTTTACCTCGCCAGCTACCTTCGGCGGTGTCAATCGTCACGCCGTCAGCATCGCTGTGAATCGCGGTGACCGGGCAGTTAAACAGCTGGGCGCAGCCAGCCTCTTTGGCCATGGCAATCAGCGTTTTGACCGCCAGCTCGCTTTTCAGTACGCCAGAACCCGGCTCGAAAATAGCCCGGTAATGGGCGGGTACGGTAATCTCCGGCCAGCGGGCCATCAGCGCGTCGGCATCAAGCTGCTCTACCTCGAGGTTAAACTGTGCGGCGCTGTGGGCCACGGTGCGCAAAAATTCGGAATCAGCAGGGCCAAGATTGACCACGCCGCTGCGCTCGAACAACGGCTCGCCGCTGACGGCGGCCAGTTCGTCCCACAGCGCCTGGGCACGCAGCACCAGCGGAACATACTTCTCGCCTTCGCCGTAGGCATGACGCATCAGGCGGGTGTCGCCGTGGTGGCTGCCTTCATGATGAGGCGGCATATGGGCGTCGGTCATCAGAACGTTCAGGCCCGCTTTACGGGCGTAATATCCAGCCGCGGCACCAACGGAGCCGCTGCCCAGAATAATGAGATCGTATTGCATAGTCTTTCCTGACGCGATAATAAGGCCGAAATCTGTGTTTTGTAGAGTAATTAAGCCACAGTTGTTATACAAGCGTGAAAACAAGAAAGGCACCCTAAGGTGCCTGTTTGCCCGAAATCGGCGGAAAGTATCGGCGTTAGTGCCTGCGATACTCGTTGACCTGGTAATCGCCAGATTCAATTTTGGCAATCCCGGCTTCCAGTATGGAAATAAACTGACGTGCGACGTCCGTGGTTAGCCACAAGGTCTGGCCAACTTCTGCCTCTTTGCTGCTCGATTGATTGGGGTCTTGGTAGTGCAGGCGCAACATCAGCGCATCATAGCTGTCTACGGTGCTGATGTCCCATCCGACGAGGGGATGGGTCTGGATGACTTCATTATTCTTTTCCATCATAACCCCTTATTTACGTGTTAAAAGGCAACAACTCTCGAGGTTTAATGCAATTTTTTGTGAAGCTTTATCAGTATACAACACTTCAATAAATACTCGAGAATCGAAATCAAAAGCAACATAAATTCCTGAGTTAGCGGCCTGTTTGCGCAATAAACGACCATGTCGGCCATTGTTTTGCCGCTAATGTAAAAAGTGGGGATGGATCACAAAAAAACAAGCGGGAAGATAAAAAAAGCCGGGGCGACCCGGCAAAGACACAATGAGGGAAAAACTAATCGGTGATGAACCAGTCGTCGGCGCTTTCCCAGGTTTCCTGGAGGATTTCGCTGATGCGGTCTTTGTCTTCTTTAATGCCGCCGATCACGGAAAGGTTATTGTTGGCCGCATAGCGCACGCTGACGGCGCCATCACGGTCCGGAAATTGAGAGTTGATACGGCGGGAAAGTTCGTTGGCCAGCGCGTCTAAGGCGCCTGCCGGCAACGCGGTGGTTTTTGCAATAGTGACTTCAATGCGCATAATTGCCCCCTGTGTAATATACTGTATATTTATACAGTCACTCGCGAATATTTACAACAGGGGGCGTGATTTTATTTTTTTACCGTCCAGCGCAGCGTTTCCCCGGCGAGGAACGGCACCAGGGTGTCATCGCTCAGGGCGATGCTTTCGGCGACCTGGCTTTCTTCGCGCACTAGTTCGACGTAGCCGTCGTTCACCGGCAGGCCGTAGAAACGCGGGCCGTTGAGGGAGCAGAAGCCCTCAAAGTGCGATAAGGCATTCATCTCTTCAAACACCGTCGCGTAGCTGCCCAACGCGGTCGGCGCATTAAAGCAGCCGGCGCAGCCGCAGCTGGCTTCTTTACGATGGCGAGCGTGGGGCGCGGAGTCGGTGCCGAGGAACGCGCGTTCAAAGCCGCTAGCGACCAGCTCACGCAGCGCCTGCTGGTGAATATTACGCTTGAGAATCGGCAGGCAGTACAGATGCGGGCGCACGCCGCCGACCAGCATATGGTTACGGTTAAACATCAGATGCTGCGGTGTGATAGTGGCGGCAAGCAGATCGTTACCGTCGCGCACGTACTCGGCGGCATCTTTGGTGGTGATATGCTCAAACACCACTTTCAGGCCCTGCAGGCGCTGGCGCAGCGGCTCCATGACGGTGTCGATAAAGCGCGCTTCACGGTCGAAGATATCGATGTCCGCGTGGGTGACTTCACCGTGCACCAGCAGCGGCATACCCAATTTTTCCATGCGCTCAAGCACCGGCATAATCGCATCGGTGCTGGTGACGCCGTGGCTGGAGTTGGTGGTGGCATTGGCCGGGTACAGCTTGGCGGCGGTGAATACGCCTTCGTTAAAGCCGCGCTCCAGCTCATTCGGATCGAGAGTATCGGTCAGATAGCAGGTCATCAGCGGCGTGAAATCGTGCCCGGCGGGAACGGCGTCGAAAATACGCTGGCGGTAAGCGATCGCGGCGTCGACGGTGGTAATCGGCGGAACCAGGTTCGGCATGATAATTGCGCGGCCATACAGCTCACTGGTATACGGTACAACCGTTTTCAGCATCTCGCCGTCGCGAAGATGGATGTGCCAGTCGTCTGGGCGGCGAATTTTCAGAACTTGCGGTAGTGCGGTCATGTAAGGCTCCGGCTGGTGGGATATCAGTCATTTTTGCCGGGCACTAAGGATAAGCGGAAACGTTTTCCTTTGCATCCTTTTCTGTAAAAAATAACGCGGGGAGGGTGATGCCCGATACGCGATCGGGCATACGTGGCACGAGGCTTAATTGGTGAACGGGATGATAATTTCGCCCGGCTTGACTTCAATGCCCTTGGCGTATTTCTTCGCCAGCGCTTCGCCTCTGCTGGCGTCTTCTTTCAGCACATAGGCCGGCTGCTGGTTAAAGTAGGTACGCAGGGACTGGTTGAGATACGGGATTAACGTCTGTACGACTGACTGCATTTTCTCTGGCGTCACTTTGGCATCCACCACTTCCATTTCCTGCAGGTAAATGGCTCCCTGCTCTTGGTTAAACACCGGCAGCGCCTTCAGCGTCAGCGCGATGTTGGCTTTCTGGCTGCCAAACAACGAATTCAGGTCCAGCTTCGCATCGCCGCTGAGGGTCACTTTATTGGGCTCTGCGCGGCCAATCGCACTGGTCAGATTGTTAAGGACGATATGGGCGTCGGCGACGCCGGGGACCCCGATATCTTTGGAGAAGTTATTCCGTTTTTGCAACGCCTGGTTAATCTCCTGCTCGCTGACGGAATACTGCGTCAGCTGATTGCAGCCGACGACCAGACCGCTGACGATCAGGGCGGCAATGACAAACAATTTTTTCATGGGGTTCCTCAACGTAAAGCGTTGTATGCATCCTGACATAAAGCAGCATACGCTGTCAGTAGGTCTCTGACAGCGGAAAATACTGAAAGTGCCGCCGACGGACAAAATGGCTGAGGCCGTGGGCCGCGAAACGGCGCGAAAGCGGTCGCGTGCGCCGATCAATAACGCCACGAGACGGGGCACCGATGACAAAAAAATCGCCGCTGCATTTTATCACATTTCTCAATTGCTTAGCCGCAGAGGCCCGGCCAGGAGAAACATCTTCATTTTCCGCGCTATCTCACCTTTTCACGTATTGCCAGCGGTAACCCTTTTTTATCACAATGCAAAAAGACAGCGTGTTGTTTTCATTGGCTGCCGTCAGGCAGGTATAGTGAAATGACCAGGGTATAGATTGGGTACAGGAGTAGTGAGATGTTTGGCTATCGCAGTAATGTGCCGAAAGTGAGGTTAACGACGGACCGGCTGGTTGTTCGGCTGATCCATGACCGAGACGCATGGCGTCTGGCGGACTATTACGCCGAAAATCGGCAGTTTTTAAAACCCTGGGAGCCCATTCGCGATGACAGCCACTGCTACCCCTCCGGGTGGCAGGCGCGCCTGTCGATGATTAATGAATTCCATAAGCAGGGCACGGCCTTTTATTTTGCGCTGCTCGACCCGGAAGAGAAGGAAATTATCGGCGTAGCCAATTTCTCCAACGTGGTGCGCGGTTCATTTCACGCCTGCTATCTCGGTTACTCGATTGGCCAGAAATGGCAGGGGCAGGGCATGATGTACGAAGCGCTCACCAGCGCCATTCGCTATATGCAGCGCACGCAGCATATTCACCGCATCATGGCGAACTATATGCCGCATAATCAGCGCAGCGGGAATCTGCTGGCGCGCCTTGGCTTCGAAAAAGAAGGTTATGCGAAGGACTACTTATTGATTGACGGCGAATGGCGCGATCATGTGCTGACCGCGTTAACCACCCCACAATGGACGCCTGGCCGCTAAGGAAAAACGATGAAATACCAATTAACACCTCTTGAAGCTCGAGTGATCGGCTGTCTGCTGGAAAAGCAGGTCACCACGCCGGAGCAGTATCCGCTGTCCATTAACGCCGTGGCGACGGCCTGTAACCAGAAAACCAACCGCGAGCCGGTGATGACGCTCAGCGAAGCCGAGGTGCAGGAGCAGCTCGATACCCTGGTGAAGCGCCATTATTTACGCACGGTGAGCGGCTTCGGCAATCGTGTGACCAAATACGAGCAGCGTTTTTGTAACTCTGAGTTCGGCGATCTGAAGCTCTCCTCCGCGGAAGTGGCGCTGGTCACTACGCTGCTGCTGCGCGGGGCTCAAACCCCTGGCGAGCTGCGCGGTCGCGCCCAGCGGATGCACGAATTTGCCGATATGGCGGAAGTCGAAAGCACCCTTGAACGGCTGGCAAATCGCGAGGACGGCCCGTTTGTGGTGCGCCTGCCGCGCGAGCCGGGTAAACGTGAAAGCCGCTACATGCATCTGTTCAGCGGCGAGGTCGACCTCCAGGCTGCGGCGGTTCAGAGCGACGCGTCGGCGGTCGATGACGATCTGCGCGCGCGCGTTGAGGCGCTGGAAGGTGAGGTTGCCGAACTGAAACAGCGCCTGGATTCACTGCTGGCGCATTTAGGGGAGTAATCAGCATGGCGAAGATTCGCATTGGCGTCGTTGGGCTGGGCGGAATCGCCCAGAAGGCGTGGCTGCCGGTCGTCAGCGCGGCGACCGACTGGACGCTGCAGGCGGCGTGGTCGCCGGGCAAAGAGAAAGCGCTGAAGGTGTGCGAAGCCTACCGAATGCCGTATGCCGACTCGCTGGCGTCGTTGGCGGCCCAGTGCGACGCGGTCTTTGTGCATAGCTCTACCGCCTCGCACTACGCGGTGGTGAGCGAGCTGCTCAATGCCGGCGTTCACGTCTGCGTGGATAAGCCGCTGGCCGATAAGCTCGACGACGCCGAACGCCTGGTGGCGCTGGCGGCACGTAAAAATCTGACCCTGATGGTGGGCTTTAACCGTCGCTTCTCGCCGCTGTATCGCGAGCTGAAAAAGCGCGCGGGAGAGATGTCTTCGCTGCGCATGGATAAACACCGTAGCGACAGCGTCGGGCCGCACGATCTGCGCTTTACCCTGCTTGATGATTACCTGCACGTAGTCGACACCGCGCTATGGCTGGCGGGGGGCAGAGCGAAGCTCGGCGGCGGCGTTCTGCACACCACCGACGAAGGCTGTCTGTTCTATGCTGAGCATCACTTCAGCCAGCCGGGTCTGCAAATCACCACCAGCATGCACCGCCGCGCGGGCAGCCAGCGTGAGTCAGTGCTGGCGGTCGCGGACGGTGGTCTGTACGACGTGACCGACATGCGCGAATGGCGTGAGGAGCGCGGCGCGGGCGTGGTGACCCGGCCGATTCCCGGCTGGCAAACCACGCTTGAGCAGCGCGGTTTTGTGGGTTGCGCGCGACACTTTATCGAATGCGTGCAAAATCAGACCGTTCCGGAAACGGCGGGAGAGCAGGCCATCCTGGCGCAGCGTATCGTTGAAGGGTTGTGGCGTGAGGCGATCCGCGAGTAGGACGTGCCGTAGGCCGGATAAGCGCAGCGCCATCCGGCACCCTATGGCACATGACCGGAGCAATCCACTGTAACAACTGGCAGTAGCAATTCATCCCGAACCCGGTAGACTAACGCCACTTTTTTAGCGCTCATCCATCGGGCGCTCGTTCCGGTTTGTGGAATCACAAGTTAATGAACCTATTAAAATCGCTGGCAGCCGTCAGCTCGATGACAATGTTTTCGCGCGTGCTGGGTTTTGCGCGCGACGCGATTGTGGCCAGGGTGTTTGGTGCCGGTATGGCAACCGACGCCTTTTTCGTGGCGTTTAAGCTGCCGAACCTGCTGCGCCGTATCTTTGCCGAAGGCGCTTTTTCCCAGGCATTCGTGCCGATTCTTGCCGAATACAAAAGCAAACAGGGCGAAGAGGCCACGCGGGTCTTTGTCGCTTATGTCTCCGGGCTGCTGACGCTGGCGCTGGCGATCGTCACCGTGCTCGGGATGCTGGCGGCGCCGTGGGTGATCACCATTACCGCACCGGGCTTTGCCGATACCGCCGATAAGTTTGCGCTGACCACGCAGCTGCTGCGCATTACCTTCCCGTATATCCTGCTGATCTCGCTGGCTTCGCTGGTGGGGGCCATTCTGAACACCTGGAACCGTTTCTCGGTGCCGGCCTTTGCGCCGACGTTCCTCAATATCAGCATGATAGGCTTTGCGCTGTTTGCCGCGCCGCACTTCCATCCGCCGGTGCTGGCGCTGGCGTGGGCGGTAACGGTCGGCGGCGTGCTGCAGCTGGCCTATCAGCTGCCGCACCTGAAAAAAATTGGCATGCTGGTGCTGCCGCGTATCAGCTTTAAAGATGCTGGCGCGGTGCGGGTGGTGAAACAGATGGGACCGGCGATCCTCGGCGTCTCGGTCAGCCAGATCTCACTCATCATCAATACCATCTTTGCTTCGTTCCTCGTCTCGGGCTCCGTGTCGTGGATGTACTACGCCGATCGCCTGATGGAGTTCCCCTCCGGCGTTCTGGGCGTGGCGCTGGGCACCATTCTGCTGCCGTCGCTGTCGAAAAGTTTCGCCAGCGGCAACCACGATGAATATTGCCGCCTGATGGACTGGGGGCTGCGTTTATGCTTCCTGCTGGCGCTGCCGAGCGCCGTGGCGTTGGGTATTCTGGCTAAACCGCTCACCGTCGCGCTGTTCCAGTATGGCAAGTTTACCGCCTTTGACGCGGCCATGACTCAGCGCGCGCTGGTCGCCTACTCGGTTGGCCTGATGGGGCTGATTGTGGTGAAGGTGCTGGCGCCGGGCTTTTACTCGCGTCAGGACATTAAAACGCCGGTTAAAATTGCCATCGTGACGCTGATCATGACCCAGGTGATGAACCTGGCGTTTATCGGCCCGCTTAAACACGCCGGGCTGTCGCTGTCGATTGGTCTGGCAGCCTGTCTGAACGCTGCGCTGCTGTACTGGCAGCTGCGTAAGCAGAAAATCTTCACGCCGCAGCCGGGCTGGGGCGCGTTCTTAGTGCGTCTGGTGGTGTCGGTGCTGGTCATGGCGGCCGCGCTGCTCGGCATGATGTACGTAATGCCGGAGTGGTCTCTGGGCACCATGCCATATCGTCTGCTGCGCCTGCTGGGCGTGGTGGTGGTCGGCGTGGTGGCCTATTTTGCGACGCTGGCGATTCTGGGCTTCAAGATTAAAGAGTTTGCGCGCCGGACGGCGTAATGAAGGGGCACTTCGCGGGGTCGTTTTTGACCCCGCACGCTGTCAGACAGAGAATTTCTTCGCGCTGCGGGCGATAGGGTTGCCCGCCGCCTGACCATCCTTTCCGTACAGCCCCGTTTCCTGATACGGCTTCAGTACCGCAATCGCCTGCTGGTTGCGGACAATCTGCCCTTCCAGAAGCCAGCCGTTATGCTGGTTTAAGCGACGCAGCTGCTGCGTGGTCTCGGTAATATGCTGCCAGCGGCCGCTGATGTCTTCAGCATCGTCGCTGCGCTGGGCGTCTTGTTCGACGCGACGCTGTTTTTCCAGGTAGTCCAGCGTGGCCAGCAGAGAGCTTTTCTCTTCCGTAATGCTGGCAAGCTGCAGGCCGTTAACGTTACCCGCAGAGAGCTGCTGTTGCTCAGCATCCATCACCGTTTTCAACGAATGAAGGATGCTGGTCATTTGGTCCAGAATGGCTGACAAACTGCTCATGTGATTATTTACTCTGCAGATAATCTTGCGTGTCCTGGATTAACGCGTCGGCAATTTTACCGGTGTCCATCTTTAACTCGCCGTTACGAATGGCGGTTTTCAGTTCCTCAACGCGCGCCATATTGATATCACCGCTGCTTGAACGGGTCAGTGCGGTCTGTGCATTGCTCAGGGTGACGCTGGCGCTGGTGGCCGTTTCGGTTTTTTCCGCGCGCACTTTCTGTGAATGGGTTTCCGGAGTTTCGCGATGCTGTACCGCCGTTACCGCTTTCAAAGATGATGTACGATCGATGCTCATGATGTATTCCTCATTGGAGGCTTTTGTATGGCGCAGGCGCCGACTCTCATTAATTGTTAATTATCTATCGGCAAGCGACACATATTCTTTAAGAAGTTTATAGATTAATCAGAATATTCCCATCAGCGCCGACCTGCCCGCTGACCACCTGGCCAGAGGGCATTCGCACCCGCGCGTTCTGGGCAACGGCGGCGTTATTTAACGCCTGGCCTTCACTATTAATACTAAAGCCTTCACCCTGCGCAACCACCATGACTTTTTGCCCGGCTTTCACCCGCCATGACTGGCGCACCATCGACAGCTGAAGCGGCTGGCCTATCGCCACGTCGCGCAGGCTGATGGCATCTTCTGCCTGCGACAGCGTGAGCATCGTACGCGGCGGTAGTTGGTCGAGTCGCCCACGCATCAACGCCACGCTCTGTGCTTCGATGGGGGCCCCGCGCACGATGGGGGCGGCGGCGACCACGTAGTTACCCATCGCCTGAACGTTGACCTGTAAAAACTGTTTCGCGTTTCCGCACTGGGCCTGCACCGTCAAATTTCCCCACAGCCGCGAGTTGCCCGGCGTGCTGAACGTGGGCGCTTCGCAGGCAAGCGGCTGGCGTTGCGTATTGCGCAGACTCACGCTGACTTCATCGCTAAAACCGGCAAGCCGCTGGCTAAAAAACGCAGTCAGCTGCGTCTGAATATCGGCCGCCTGAACCAGCGGGCTAAAGGCCAGTATCGCAGCGGTGAGTGGGGCAATGAGCTGACGCATTGAACGCTCCAGTGGGTGGCGAATGGACGTATTTTACCCATCTTGCGATGACATCAACGCAACAAATAGCGACGCATATTGCGTTTATTCCGGCGATGACGCGCGCGTAATGAGAATTAAGCTGTCGGCTGAAACTTTGTCATTAGCGGAGGAGACATGCTCGATAAACTCGACGCCGCATTACGTTTTCAGCAAGAGGCATTAAACCTGCGCGCCGAACGGCAGGAAATTCTGGCTGCCAATATCGCGAACGCCGATACCCCAGGGTTTCAGGCGCGCGATATTGATTTTTCCAGCGAACTTAAAAAAGTGATGGCGCGCGGACGTCCGGAAAACAGCGGCGTGGCGCTGACCCTGACCTCTGAACGGCATATTCCAGCCCAGGCGATCTCTACGCCCAACGCCGATCTGTTGTATCGCATTCCTGACCAGCCCGCGTTGGACGGCAACACCGTCGATATGGACCGGGAACGCACGCAGTTCGCCGATAACAGCCTCCAGTACCAGACCGGGCTTTCGGTTCTGGGCGGACAAATCAAGGGCATGATGAGTGTCCTGCAGGGGAACTAATCCATGGCATTACTCAATATCTTCGACGTTGCCGGCTCCGCGCTAACCGCGCAGTCCAAACGTCTTAACGTGGCCGCCAGTAACCTGGCGAACGCCGACAGCGTAGCCGGGCCGGACGGCCAGCCGTATCGCGCCAAACAGGTGGTGTTCCAGGTAGATGCCCCGATGGGGGCAGCGACCGGCGGCGTGAAGGTGGCCGACGTGGTGGAAAGCCAGGATCCGGACAAGCTGGTTTATCAACCGGGTAATCCGCTGGCGGACGCTAAAGGCTATGTACGTATGCCGAACGTGGATGTCGTGGGAGAGATGGTTAACACCATGTCGGCGTCACGCAGCTATCAGGCGAACGTCGAGGTTCTCAATACCGTGAAGAGCATGATGCTCAAAACGCTGACGCTTGGGCAATAACGGAGGTCACCGATGTCTGTCGTAGCCAATATTAACGATACCACCAGCAGCAGCGCGACTTCGTCATCGTCGTCGCTCAGCAGTTCCGGCACCAACAGTTCGTCCGATCTGCAAAGCAGCTTTCTGACGCTGCTGGTCGCTCAGCTGAAAAACCAGGATCCAACCAATCCGCTGCAAAACAACGAACTCACCTCACAGCTGGCGCAGATCAGCACCCTGAGCGGCATTGAGAAGCTCAACACCACGCTGGGGTCTATCTCCGGACAGATCAACAGCGGCCAGTCGCTGCAGGCCAGCGCGCTGGTCGGCCACGGGGTGATGATTCCGGGCAGCACCATTCTGGCAGGCAAAAACAGCAGCGATGAGACCAGCGTGGACACCACGCCGTTTGGTATTGAGCTGACGCAGGCCGCTGAGAAGGTGACGGCCACTATCGTCGACGGTACCGGTAAGGTCGTCCGCACGCTGAACTTAGGGGCGCAGACCGCGGGCGTACATACCTATACCTGGGACGGCAAGATGGACGACGGTACCGCAGCGCCGGACGGCGCCTACAACATCAACTTTGCCGCCAGCCAGGGCACCACGCAGCTGGTGGTTCAGCCGCTGCAGTTCGCACTGGTGCAGGGCGTCACGCTCGGCAGCGATGGCAACAAACTGGATTTGGGAACGTACGGCACCACCACGCTGGATCAGGTTCGCCAGATTATTTAAGCCTTTAACTATTTCAGGAGAGACGTTATGGCCTTTTCACAAGCGGTCAGCGGTTTAAACGCGGCTGCCACCAACCTCGATGTTATCGGCAACAACATCGCCAACTCCGCCACCTATGGCTTTAAATCGGGGACCGCCTCGTTTGCCGATATGTTCGCCGGCTCCAAAGTCGGGCTGGGGGTCAAAGTGGCGGGAATTACCCAGGACTTTACCGACGGTACGACAACCAACACCGGCCGCGCGCTGGACGTGGCAATCAGCCAGAACGGCTTCTTCCGCCTGGTGGATGCCAATGGTTCCGTTTACTACAGCCGTAACGGCCAGTTTAAGCTCGATGAAAACCGCAATCTGGTCAATACCCAGGGCCTGAGCGTGACCGGTTACCCGGCTACCGGTTCACCTGCGACGATCCAGCAGGGGGCTAACCCGGTTGCGCTGACGATTCCGAATACGCTGATGTCGGCAAAAGCGACGTCGACGGCAGCGATGCAGATGAACCTGAACTCCACCGACAGCGCTATTACCAAGACCTTTAACGCCAGCGATCCGGATACCTACAACAAAAAGGGTACCGTGACGGTTTATGACACCCTCGGTAACGCCCATGACATGAACGTTTATTACGTGAAGAACACGGATAACAAGTGGGATGTCTGGACGCTGGACTCTAGCGTCAGCGGCGCAACCCCGGTGAAAGCGGCGCAGATGGAGTTTTCCTCTAGCGGCACGCTGCTTGGCGTCACGAACTATAAAGCGGATGCCACCGCAACGGACGGTTGGGCTCTGGATACGGCAACAGGCGCGAATGCGGCTCCGCAGATCAATATTACGCTCGCAGGGTTAAATGGCTCCGCCACTAACACCACGTTCAGCCTGAGCTTCCTCAACTCGATGCAGCAGAACACCGGTTCGAACGATATCGTCGCCACCACTCAGAACGGCTTCGCGCCGGGCAACCTGGTGAGCTACCAGATCAACGAAGACGGCACGGTGGTGGGTAACTACTCCAACCAGCAAAGCCAGCTGCTGGGGCAGATCGTGCTGGCGAACTTCGCCAACAACGAAGGCCTGAAGTCGGAAGGCGACAACGTCTGGTCGGCAACTCAGTCTTCCGGTGTCGCGCTGCTGGGCACCGCCGGTACCGGTAACTTCGGCTCGCTGACCAACGGTGCGCTGGAAGCATCCAACGTTGACCTCAGCAAAGAGCTGGTGAATATGATCGTCGCGCAGCGTAACTATCAGTCGAACGCGCAGACTATCAAGACCCAGGATCAGATCCTCAACACGCTGGTTAACCTGCGTTAATCGCTTAACAGGGTAACGTTATGGATCACGCCATATACACGGCCATGGGTGCCGCCAGCCAGACCATGCAGCAGCAGGCGGTCACGGCGAGCAACCTGGCCAACACCTCGACGCCGGGCTTTCGCGCCCAGCTGACGGCGATGCGCGCGGTGCCGGTGGTCGGCCCGATTGTGGAAACCCGTACGCTGGTTGCCGCCACCACGCCGGGGGCGGATATGACGCCCGGGCAGCTCGACTACACCGCGCGTCCGCTGGACGTCGCGGTGCAGCAGGACGGCTGGCTGGCGGTACGCGCGGCCGACGGCACGGAAGGGTATACCCGCAACGGTAATATCCAGGTCAGCGCCACCGGACAACTGACTATCCAGGGCAACCCGGTCATCGGCGAAGCCGGGCCGCTGAACGTGCCGGAAGGCTCGCAGGTGACCATTGCCGCCGATGGCACCATCTCCGCGCTCACCCCGGGGGACCCGCCGAATACGGTGTCGCCGGTGGGCAAACTGAAGATGGTCAAAGCTAACCCGACCGAAGTCGCCCGCGGCGATGACGGGCTGTTCCACCTGACGCCGACGGCCATTGCCGCGCGCGGGCAGGCACTGCAGGCCGACCCGACGCTGCGCCTGCAGTCCGGCGTGCTGGAGGGGAGCAACGTGAAACCCGTGGCGGCGATGGCGGATATGATCGCCAGTTCGCGCCGTTTTGAAATGCAGATGAAGGTTATCAGCAGCGTGGATGAAAACACGCAGAAAGCTAACCAGCTGCTGTCCATGAGCTAAGGAAAATTATGATCAGTTCATTGTGGATCGCCAAAACCGGTCTCGACGCGCAGCAAACCAATATGGACGTTATCGCCAACAACCTGGCGAACGTCAGTACTAATGGTTTTAAGCGCCAGCGCGCGGTGTTTGAAGACTTGCTCTATCAAACCGTGCGCCAGCCGGGTGCGCAATCATCCGAGCAAACGACGCTGCCTTCCGGCCTGCAGATCGGTACCGGGGTACGCCCCGTCGCCACCGAGCGCCTGCACAGCCAGGGCAACCTGTCGCAAACCAATAACAGCAAAGACGTGGCGATCAAAGGCGAAGGGTTCTTCCAGATCCTGCTGCCGGACGGCTCGTCGGCGTATACCCGCGATGGCTCGTTCCAGGTTGACCAGAACGGCCAGCTGGTGACCTCCAGCGGCTATCAGGTGCAGCCGGCGATCACCATTCCGGCGAACGCCATCAGCATCACCATTGGCCGCGACGGGATCGTCAGTGTGACCCAGCAGGGGCAGGCGAATCCGGTGCAGGTGGGGCAGTTGAACCTGTCGACCTTCATGAACGAAACCGGTCTCGAAAGTATCGGGGAAAACCTGTACATCGAAACCCAGGCGTCGGGCGCACCGAACGACACCACGCCGGGCTTGAACGGCGCGGGGCTGCTGTATCAGGGCTATGTTGAAACCTCGAACGTCAACGTGGCGGAAGAGCTGGTCAACATGATTCAGGTGCAGCGTGCGTACGAAATCAACAGTAAAGCGGTATCGACGACTGACCAGATGCTGCAAAAACTGACGCAGCTGTAACGGTAAGCAGGGCGACTACATTGCCGGATGGCGACGCTCACGTTGCTTATCCGGCCTACGGACTTCCATCGTTTGTAGGCCGGATAAGGCGAAGCCGCCATCCGGCACTCCGTCGCCATCCGGCACTCCGTCGCCATCCGGCACTCCGTCGCCAGGCTGAGCGACGCGAGGCCGAGATGTTCCCGAGATTCAGAAGAAGAAAACAATGCAAAAATCCGCAGCGTTTCGTTATCCGCTTTTAACCGTCATCGCCATGAGCGTGGCGGGATGTGCATGGATCCCCTCTAAGCCGCTGGTCGAAGGGGCGACGACCGCACAACCGATCCCCGGCCCGGTGCCGGTGGTGAACGGTTCTATTTTCCAGACCGCTCAGCCGATTAACTACGGCTACCAGCCGCTGTTTGAAGACCGTCGTCCGCGCAATATTGGCGATACGCTGACCATTCAGCTGCAGGAAAACGTCAGCGCAAGCAAGAGCTCGTCAGCGAATGCCAGCCGCGATGGCAAAACCAGCTTTGGCATTGATACGGTGCCGCGCTATCTGCAAGGGCTGTTTGGCAATGCGCGCGCCGACGTGGACTCCTCCGGCAGCAACTCGTTTAACGGTAAGGGCGGCGCGAATGCCAGCAACACCTTTAGCGGCACGCTGACCGTGACCGTCGACCAGGTGCTGGTCAACGGCAACCTGCACGTGGTGGGCGAGAAACAAATCGCCATCAACCAGGGGACCGAATTTATCCGCTTCTCCGGCGTGGTTAACCCGCGCACGATCAGCGGTAGTAACACCGTTCCGTCGACGCAGGTGGCGGATGCGCGCATCGAATACGTCGGCAACGGCTATATCAACGAAGCGCAGAATATGGGCTGGCTGCAGCGTTTCTTCCTTAACTTATCGCCGATGTAACGAGGTGAACCATGTTTAAAACTCTGCTTACTCTGGCGCTGGTGCTGGTCACCGGCCTGGCGCACGCCGAGCGCATCCGCGATCTGACCAGCGTCCAGGGCGTCAGGGAAAACTCGCTGATAGGCTACGGTCTGGTCGTGGGCCTGGACGGCACGGGCGATCAGACGACCCAGACACCGTTCACCACCCAGAGCCTGAATAACATGCTGTCGCAGCTGGGGATCACCGTCCCAGCGGGCACGAATATGCAGCTGAAAAACGTGGCGGCGGTGATGGTAACCGCACAGCTACCGGCCTTTGGTCGTCAGGGGCAGACCATCGATGTGGTGGTCTCTTCCATGGGCAACGCCAAAAGCCTGCGCGGCGGCACGCTGCTGATGACCCCGATGAAGGGCGTCGACAGTCAGGTGTATGCGCTGGCTCAAGGCAACATTCTGGTCGGCGGCGCGGGCGCGTCGGCGGGCGGCAGCAGCGTTCAGGTGAACCAGCTTAACGGCGGGCGTATCACCGGCGGCGCGACCATTGAACGCGAGCTGCCGAGCCAGTTCGGCGCGGGCAACACCATCAATCTGCAGCTCAATGATGATGACTTCACTATGGCGCAGCAGATTGCCGACACCATTAACCGCCGCAGCAGCCTGGGTAACGCCACCGCGCTGGACGCGCGTACCGTCCAGGTGCGCGCGCCGGTCGGTGGCAGCGGTCAGGTGCGGTTACTGGCCGATATCCAGAACCTGGAAGTGGGGATGCCGCCGCAGGACGCGAAGATCATTATCAACTCGCGTACCGGTTCGGTGGTGATGAACCGCGAAGTGACGCTGGATACCTGTGCCGTGGCGCAGGGCAATCTCTCCGTGTCGGTTAACCGTTCCGCACAGGTCAGCCAGCCGGATACGCCGTTCGCCGGTGGTCAGACGGTGGTTACACCGCAAACCCAGATAGACCTGCGCCAGAGCGGCGGTTCGTTGCAGAGCGTGCGCGCTAGCGCCAATCTTAACAACGTAGTGCGCGCGCTGAACGCACTGGGCGCTTCGCCAATGGAGCTGATGTCGATTATTCAGGCCATGCAGAGCGCGGGCTGCCTGCGCGCCAAGGTGGAGATTGTCTGATGCTGACCGACAGCAAATTACTGTCTAGCGCCGCGTGGGATGCGCAGTCGCTGAACGAGCTGAAAACCAAAGCCGGGCAAGACCCGCAGGCCAACCTGCGTCCGGTGGCGCGTCAGGTGGAGGGGATGTTCGTGCAGATGATGTTGAAAAGTATGCGCGAAGCCCTGCCCAAAGACGGGCTGTTCAGCAGCGATCAGACCCGGCTCTATACCAGTATGTATGACCAGCAAATCGCCCAACAGATGACCGCCGGGAAGGGCCTTGGCCTGGCCGATGAGATGGTCAAACAGCTGTCGGCGCAGCAGCAGGAACCGGCTGACTCCGTCGGCCAGGTTCCGATGAAGTTTGATATGCAAACGGTCACCAGCTACCAGAACGCCGCGCTGACGCAGATGGTGCGTAAAGCGCTGCCGAAGGCGCCGGACAACAGCGATACGCCGCTGTCCGGCGACAGTAAAGACTTCCTCGCACAGCTGTCGCTGCCCGCGCGGCTGGCGAGCGAGCAGAGCGGTATTCCGCATCACCTGATTCTGGCGCAGGCGGCGCTGGAATCCGGCTGGGGCCAGCGGCAGATTCGCCGCGAGAACGGTGAACCAAGCTTTAACCTGTTTGGCGTGAAAGCGTCCGGCGACTGGAAGGGCAAGGTTACCGAGATCACCACCACAGAATTTGAAAACGGCGAGGCGAAAAAGGTGAAGGCGAAGTTCCGCGTTTACGGCTCGTATCTGGAAGCGCTGTCTGACTATGTCAGCCTGCTGACCCGCAACCCGCGCTATGCGGCGGTGACCTCGGCGGCGACGGCAGAGCAGGGCGCGCAGGCGCTACAGAACGCCGGATATGCGACCGATCCGCAGTACGCGCGCAAGCTGACCAGCATGATTCAGCAGTTGAAATCAATGAGCGATAAGGTCAGCAGCGCCTACCGAAATGATATTGAAAATCTGTTCTGATTCATCTCAAGTTTGCCGTCCGCCAACCGATAAGTAATACCATGGTCTTAAGAAGGAGCGTTCATGTCCAGTTTAATTAACAGCGCGATGAGCGGGCTCAGCGCCGCGCAGTCGGCGCTGAATACCACCAGTAACAACATCGCAAGCTATAACGTCGCCGGCTACACGCGTCAGACAACGGTGCTGGCCTCTGCCAACAGTACGCTGGGTGCCGGCGGTTGGGTGGGCAACGGTGTGTACGTCTCTGGCGTGCAGCGTGAATATAATGCCTTCATTACCAACCAGCTGCGCTCGGCGCAGAGCCAGAGCAGCGGTTTAACCACCCGCTATGAGCAGGTGTCGAAAATTGACAATATGCTCTCCAGCTCAACCAACAACCTGTCGACAACGCTGCAGGATTTCTTCAGCAGCCTGCAAACGCTGGTTAGCAACGCCGAAGATCCGGCGGCGCGCCAGACCGTGCTCGGCAAGGCCGACGGCGTCGTGAACCAGTTTAAGGTGACGGATCAGTATCTGCGCGATCAGGACAAGCAGGTTAACCTGTCGATTGCCTCGAGCGTTGATCAGATCAACAACTACACCTCACAGATCGCCAGCCTCAACGACAAGATCTCGCGCCTGACCGGCGTGGGCGCCGGAGCGTCACCGAACGACCTGCTGGACCAGCGCGATCAGCTGGTGAGCGATCTGAACAAGCTGGTGGGCGTGGAAGTCAGCGTGCAGGACGGCAGCACCTACAACATCACCATGGCCAATGGCTATACGCTGGTGGCGGGGACGAAGTCAAACCAGCTTGCCGCGGTACCGAGCAGCGCAGACGCGTCGCGCACGACCGTAGCGTATGTGGATAATGTAGCCGGCAACGTGGAAATCCCGGAAAAACTGCTGACCACCGGTTCGCTGGGCGGCCTGCTGACCTTCCGTTCACAGGACCTGGACCAGACCCGTAATAGCCTGAACCAGATGGCGCTGGCCTTTGCCGACGCGTTTAACCAGGTGCATCGCGGCGGGATTGATGCCGATGGCAACACCAACGTCGATTTCTTCGACTTCGGCGATCCATCGGTAGTGGCTAACGGTAAAAACAGCGGTAAAGCCGAGCTGACGGCGACGATGACCAGTTCATCGGCGGTGCAGGCGACCGATTATCGTATTACCAAAACCGATTCCGGCTGGGAAGTGACTCGTCTGTCCAACAACACGAGCGTGACGCTGGACCCGACCAGTGACGCGCAGACTCTGGTGTTTGATGGTCTGTCGGTCAAAGTTGACAGCACCAAGGGCGCTGCCAACACCGGCGACAGCTTTACCGTTAAACCGGTCAGCGACACCATTGTGAATATGAAGGTGGCCATCAGCAGTGAATCGCAGATTGCGATGGGGCTGGCGGATACCACCACTGGCACGAGCGTGGGTGAAAGCGATAACCGTAACGGACAGAAGCTGCTGGATCTGCAAAACAGCAAGGTAGTCGGCGGATCGAAGACCTTTAACGATGCCTACGCCGCGCTGGTCAGTAATATCGGTACCCAAACGGCGACGCTGAAGAGCAGCAGTACCACTCAGGCGAACGTGGTGACCCAGCTGAGCAATCAGCAGCAGTCTATCTCCGGGGTTAACCTCGACGAAGAGTACGGTAACCTGCAGCTGTTTCAGCAGTACTATCTGGCCAATGCGCAGGTGCTGCAAACCGCCAGCACGCTGTTCGATGCATTAATTAATATCCGCTAAGGAAGGGGGCAGCCATGCGCGTGAGTACCATCATGATGTACCAGCAGAATATGAGAGGCATCACGGACTCTCAGTCTGAATGGTTAAAGTACGGCGAACAGATGTCTACCGGCAAGCGGGTTAACCGCGCCTCAGATGACCCGGTCGCCGCGTCGCAGGCGGTGGTGCTGTCGCAGGCCCAGGCGCAGAACAGCCAGTACGCTACCGCGCGAACCTTTGCCACCCAGCGCGTATCGATTGAAGAAAGCACGTTGTCGCAGGTGACCACTGCGATTCAGTCGGCGCAGGAGAAGATCGTTTATGCCGGTAACGGCACGCTGAGCGACGATGACCGCGCTTCGCTGGCAACCGACCTGCAAGGGATCCGCGACCAGTTAATGAACCTGGCCAACAGCCAGGACGGTAATGGGCGTTACATTTTTGCGGGCTATAAAACGGATACGCCACCGTTTAGCGATGATGGCACCTACGTCGGCGGCAATATCAACGTTGAGCAGCAGGTGGATTCGTCGCGGACCATGGTTATCGGGCACACGGGCAATCTGATTTTTGATAATGCGACCAGCAATGCCAAGCCGGATGCGGATAAAAACATTTTTACCGCGCTCGATACGGCCATTGCTCAGCTGAAAATCCCGGTCGCTGACGATGAAACCGCCCAGGCGACGGCATCGGCGGCGATTGATAAAACTAACCGCAGCCTGAGCAATGCGTTGAATAACGTGCTGACCGTTCGCGCCGAACTGGGCACCCAGCTCAATGAGCTGGATAAGCTGGATTCCCTGGGCGATGACCGTGCGCTGGCGCAAACGCAGCAGATGAGCAACCTGGTGGATGTGGACTGGAACTCGACGATTTCCAACTACACCATGCAGCAAACGGCGCTGCAGGCGGCCTATAAAGCCTTTACCGATATGCAGGGCATGTCACTGTTCCAACTGAATAAATAACAACATGCAGTTTTGAACATGTCTGGAAACTGGATATGTTTTTGTCGCCCGCGTCACTACCCCGTCGCGGGCTTTTTTTCCTGCTTTATCGCGCGTTAAGCGCCGTCTGGCGCAGGCGGTAGGTTTCACTCACGCGAATAGCCAGCGCCACCAGGCCTGCGACCGTCGCTAACGCCACCACGCCTTCCCAGCCCGCCAGTGAATACACCTGCGTGCCCAGCACGGAGCCCACGGACATGCCGATAAACACGCCGGTAAACAGCAGCGCATTCAGGCGACCGCGCGCCTGAGGTTCCAGGCTATAGACCAGATTCTGGTGCGCCACCAGGCTTGATTGCAGACCCAGGTCAAAGCCGATGGCGGAGATGGCAATCAGCGCCAGCTGGGCCATCGGCGGCAGGGCAGGCAGCAGGAACATCAGGGCAAACGAAATGCTGACCAGCAGAGCACCCAACTGGGTAACCTTTTCCGCGCCTACTTTATCGGCTAAACCACCTGCCAGCGGGGCGGCCAGCGCGCCCGCCGCCCCGGCGATACCAAAACCCCCGGCGACCGCGCTACCCATGTGGTAACGTTCGGCCAGCATCACCGCCAGCGTTGACCAGAAAGCACTAAAGGCGATGGACAGAAAGCCCTGCGCCATCGCGGCGCGGCGCAGCGTGGGATAACGACGCCACAGGTGCGCCATCGACATCATCAGCGCCGGGTAGCGCAGCTCGGAGTGGGCGGTAAAGTGCGGCAGCACGCGCCACAGCAGCGCGCCAATCAGCGCAATACTGACGGCGGCGGCCTGATACATCGCGCGCCAGCCGAACAGCTCACCCACCACGCCGCTGACGGTACGCGACAGCAGGATCCCTAGCAGCAGGCCGGTCATGACCGTGCCGACCATCTTCCCTTGCTTACCCGCCGGGGCGAGGATGGCCGCCGCCGGAACGATGTCTTGCGCCATGGTGGCCGCCATACCGATGAGCAGGCTGACCGCCAGCAGCGAGTGAAACTGCTGGGTCAGGCTGTAAACAAGCAGCAGCGCTGCCAGCGACAGGCTTTTAAGCAAAATGAGCGTGCGGCGATCGTAGCGGTCGCCGAGCGGCAGCAGGAACAAAATGCCCAGCGCGTAGCCGGCCTGGGTCAGCGTCGGGATAAGCCCCATCCCTTCAACGCTCAGCTTCAACGTTTCCCCCATCAGCGGCAGCAGCGGCTGAGCATAGTAGATGGCGGCGACGCTAAAGCCTGCGCCAAGCGCTAGGACAAAAATCATCAGGCGGGATGCCTGAGTGTGGATATGTTCGGTTTTCATGGTGTCATCCTCAACGGTGTATGCCGCGTATTCTCTGCTTCTTCAGGGTGGTGCGGTAGCCGCAGCGGTGGTAAAACAGTTATACGTTTCGCGTATAGGCAATAGGGTAATGAAAAGAAATGAGCGTATAGATCGCGTCGAGCTGATGCGCACCTTCATTCGCATCGTCGAGTCCGGCTCGCTGTCGGCGGCGGCGCGACAGCTGGAAACCACGCAGGCGACCATCAGCCGTCGCCTGCAATCGCTGGAAGCGCTGCTGGGGGCGAAGCTGCTGCTGCGTTCGACCCATGCGATGAAGCTGACTGACGACGGCGAACGCGCTTACCAGCACGCGCGGCAGGTGGTCGACGCATGGCTGGCGCTGGAGGACGCGCTGCAGCTTACCGAGGAACAGCCGGTGGGGACGCTACGCGTACGTGCCCCGCATGCGTTCGGCCAGCAGCAACTGCTGATGCCGCTGGTGGGATTCCTGGCGCGCTACCCGCAGCTTTCCGTGGAGTGGATGTTGCACGACAGGGCGGTGGATTTTATTAGCGATAATATTGACTGTGCGATTCGGGTTGGCGCTGAGGTCGATCCGGCAACGGTTTCTGTACTGCTGGCGGAAGTGCCGCGCTGTACCGTAGCCTCACCCCAGCTGTTGGCCCACTATCCGACGATAGCCGCGCCCTCCCAGCTATCTGCGCTGCCGTGGATTGCCATCAGTACGTTCTATCAGCATGAGGTTGTGCTGCACCATGTGGAACGCGGGCTGAGTGAGAATATTGCGATCGCCGCCCGTTTGAGCACCGACAGCCTGTATGTGGCAAAGAACGCGGCGCTGGCGGGGCTTGGGGCGGCGGTCGTATCAAGCTGGACGGTGGAAGAGGAGCTGGCGAACGGTACGCTGGTGGAACTGCTGCCGGAATGGCAGGCAGCGCCGCTGCCGGTCCATCTGGTCTATCCGTGGGCGCGCTATTATCCGGCGCGTCTGCGCACGTTTCTGAACCTGATGCGCGAAGTGATGCCGCAGATTGCGGGGATGCGGCTGCCGGAGCAGGACTAGAAGGCCCCAGGCCTGGCGCTAGCAGCCACTCGACGGATAAAAAAATCGGCCGCGGAGGGCCGATTTTTTATTTCACGCGCGCGGTTTATTCAACCGACTGCGGGCGAGTAGGGCCTGCGGTAGCGGTGTGCGTTGCACTGTGGCCGCCAGCGGAACCTTTGCCGTCGAAGTCGAAGGACGGACGAACCCAGTCGCTATGACGCGGCGCTTCCGGCACGTAGTCCGGCGCAGGTGCGCGGGTCATCGGTGCAGAGGCGCGGTTAGCGGCCACCGGTTTTGCAACCGAAGCTGGCTCGACAATCGCCGGGCTGGCGGCGGCAGGTTCAGCGACGACCGGTGTTTCGACGACAGGCGCTTCAACAACCGGCGCTTCAACAAACGGCGCTTCAACAACCGGCGCTTCAACAACGGGAGCCTCAACTACCGGGGCAGCAACAACAACCGGTTCAGCTTCAACCGCAGGGGCAACGACCGGCTCAGCCTGAACAGCCGGTGCCGCTTCGACGACCGGTGCGTCTGCTTCGGCTTTTGCCTCTTCGACGACTGCCGGCGCGGCGGCTTCTTCCACCTGTGCTACGACGGCGTCTTCGACGACCGTGGCGACAGGGGCTTCGCTTTCCGCTGCCTGTTCCTGCATAATGACAGCCGGTTCAGTCACGACGGTTTCAGCGTGTTCCGTTACGGTTTCTACCGCGACGGCTTCAGCAACGACAGCCTGCTCGGTGGCTTGCGTCTCAATCGGCTGCACGACTTCTTCTTGCTCAACCGGTGCTTCGAGATCGGCCTGATTTTGCACCTGTGCAATCGGGTAGCTGATCCACACTTTACCGGAAGCCAGCTCAGGTGACGCACAGGCGACAGTCAGCGGCATCGGTGATTGGGTCGGGTAACGCTCGTCACGGTAACGACGACGACGCTGGCCGCTCACGCGCAGGTGGCGCGGGGAACGACGAGAACGACGCGGCATACCGTTGTTATCGCGGCCTTCGGCGCTTTCGTCCTGCTCGCCCTGAACCGGCGCCTCGACAACGGCTGGCAGGTCAACTTTGGCCAGCGCGGTACGCGGCGCTTCCTGCTGCGGTTCATCGTCGACGATCAGCTCGCGGGCTGCGGTCTGCTCAGGCGTTTCGATACGCACTTTCTGCGCCAGCTGACGCGGCTTACGACGCGGCATGGTCTGTACGCGTTCTTCCTGCGCGGCGTCTGACTCGACAACCGATTCTTCACGCACCTGCTGCGGTTTCGCTTCCTGCGGCTGCTGACGTTTTTCGTCATTGCGGCGGCGGTTACGTTCGCGGCGGGACTGCTGCTGTTCGTCGCGTGACTTCGCTTTCTCGGCGTCATCTACGGCGTTCTGCTGGCGATTTTCGCGGGCTTCGGTCTGCTGCGGCTTCTCGCGGCGGTTGCGGCGATTGTCTTCGCGACCTTCACGGGTTTCGCGCGGCTCGCGAGCTTCGGCGTTTTCGTTACGTTCGCTGCGATCGTTACGATCATTACGGTCGTTACGACGGTCGCTGCGTTCGTTGCGATCGCGACGGTTGTTCTGACGCGGCTTGCGGCGCTCCTGCTGACGCTCAGGTTTCGCATCCTGCTTCTCCGGTACGGCTTCAACCGGCTTCTCCGGGCTACCGGCAAACAGGCTCTTCAGCGCGGCAAAGAAGCGAGAGAGCAGGCCCGGTGCGGCAGCAACAGCGACTTTTGGCTGTACGGCGGCCGGTGCAGCTTTCTCGGCAGTCGCCTCAGGCGGAACTTCCGGCATGACGAAGGTTGCCAGCGCCGGCTGCTCAGGCAGCTTACGTTCAGCAAACTCTTCTTCAACCGGCAGCGCCATGGCTTCTTCATGCAGCTTCGGCAGCAGGTAGCTTAGGGTGGTCGTCTCTTCGCCTTTACGCACGCGCAGTACGGAGTAGTGCGGCGTTTCCATCTGGTCGTTCGGAACGATGATGCAGCGAACGCCGCCCAGGCGGGATTCAATGGCGCTGACTGCCGCACGTTTTTCGTTCAACAGATAGGATGCAATCGGCACCGGGACGATGGCGTGAACTTCTTTGGTGTTCTCTTTCAGCGCTTCTTCTTCAATCAGACGCAGAATGGAGAGCGACAGCGATTCGTTATCACGCACGGTGCCGGTGCCGGAGCAGCGCGGGCAGACGTGATGGCTGGACTCGCCGAGCGACGGGCTCAGACGCTGACGGGACATTTCCAGCAGGCCGAAGCGAGAAATGTGGCTGATCTGGATACGTGCACGGTCCTGACGCACCGCTTCGCGCAGACGGTTTTCGACCGCGCGCTGGTGGCGTACCGGGGTCATATCGATAAAGTCGATGACGATCAGGCCGCCGAGGTCACGCAGACGCAGCTGGCGAGCGATTTCATCGGCCGCTTCAAGGTTGGTGTTGAAGGCGGTTTCTTCGATATCGCCGCCGCGGGTTGCCCGCGCGGAGTTGATGTCGATAGCGGTCAGCGCTTCGGTGCTATCGATAACGATAGACCCACCTGACGGCAGACGGACTTCACGCTGGAAGGCGGATTCAATCTGCGATTCAATCTGATAATGGCTGAACAGCGGGATTTCGCCGGTGTACAGCTTAATTTTGCTGCTGAAATCCGGACGGCCCAGCGCAGAAATGTGCTGACGCGCCATTTCCATCACTTTCGGGTTGTCGATCAGGATTTCGCCAATGTCCTGGCGCAGGTAGTCGCGGAAGGCGCGAACGATGACGTTACTTTCCTGGTGAATCAGGAATGGCGCAGGGCGGCTTTCAGCGGCTTTCTGGATGGCTTCCCAGTGCTTCAGGCGGAAGCTTAAGTCCCACTGCAGCGCTTCGGCGGATTTGCCAACGCCTGCGGTACGAACGATTAAGCCCATGCCGTCAGGCAGTTCGAGGCTGGACAGCGCTTCTTTCAGTTCGGTACGATCGTCACCTTCAATGCGACGGGAGATACCGCCCGCGCGCGGGTTGTTCGGCATCAGTACCAGATAGCTGCCCGCCAGGCTGATAAAGGTCGTCAGCGCAGCGCCTTTGTTGCCGCGTTCTTCTTTATCGATCTGGACGATAACTTCCTGGCCTTCACGCAGCACATCTTTGATGTTTGGACGACCGTGTGAGCTGTAGTTGGCTGGGAAGTATTCGCGAGCGATTTCTTTGAGAGGGAGGAAACCGTGACGTTCGGCGCCGTAATCAACAAATGCGGCTTCGAGGCTCGGTTCAATACGGGTAATTTTGCCTTTGTAGATGTTCGCTTTTTTCTGTTCGTGCCCTGGGCTTTCAATATCCAGATCGTACAGACGCTGCCCATCAACAAGGGCGACACGCAACTCTTCCTGCTGAGTTGCGTTGATTAACATTCTTTTCATCGTAACTTACTCATTATTCTTACATTGACGACTAAGCTGCGAGCAGAGTGTTGCCTTTCCGGGGTAAACCGATGGCCTCGTGACTATTCACGTCGCCAACCTCACGGTTGTCGCTCGCTTAAGAGGCGCAGAGTGTCGGTAGCCTGTGTTTCAAAAGGAAACACAGCGCAATTATTTGGGGAACAGCCTGGGATAACTCTCCAGAGAAGATTCCATTTATACTCGTCATCTTTCAGAAGGTAGAGGGTGCACGGATGTTTCCCGTTGCGTTTTCTTTCTGCCATCTAAAATTCGTACAGTATATGTACCGGTAAGGACTGCAACTCGCAGCCCGCTAACTGTCTGAGGGATCAATACGTCTTACGCCATTGCTGCGTGGATGATCGAACAGACAAAACTGGTCATTCCGTCATACACTTCATCGTTCAAGCTGCTTCGGCGTTGGCTGCGTTCGTTCGCTTCAGTGACGTACTCAAGTACGCTCCTGCGGGCTCACTCCCTTGCCGCCTTGATGCCGCTAGAATGATTTTGTGCATTTATCCTTGTTATTCCAGGTTCAACACGGAAAACAGCTTCATTATTCCTTGGTAACCCGGTTATAGCAAGATGACTTTCACCTTTTATCACCCGGTTACTCACAGTTTCTTCACTCGCTCACTGAGATTGTTCTAATAACAAACAGCTCGCGGGGAAAAGCAACAGCAATAAACGGGTAATGATAAATATAAGCATAGAAAAATGAGTGGCGCTAATGTGCCGGGATATTTAAAATCGCGCACCATGAAAACTGAGACTCCGACCGTAAAAATGATTGCCATTAGCGCTGATGAAGCCGGGCAACGAATTGATAACTTTTTGCGCACCCAGTTAAAGGGCGTGCCAAAGAGCATGATTTATCGCATCCTGCGTAAGGGCGAGGTGCGGGTGAATAAAAAGCGCATCAAGCCAGAGTACAAGCTGGAAGCCGGCGATGAAGTGCGTATTCCGCCGGTGCGCGTCGCCGAGCGTGAAGAAGAAGCGGTCTCGCCGCATCTGCAAAAGGTGGCCGCGCTGAGCGATGTGATTCTGTATGAAGACGATCATATCCTGGTGCTCAATAAACCTTCCGGTACCGCAGTGCACGGCGGCAGCGGCTTAAGCTTTGGGGTGATTGAAGGGCTGCGCGCCCTGCGCCCGGAAGCCCGCTTCCTTGAGCTGGTTCACCGTCTCGACCGCGATACCTCCGGCGTGCTGCTGGTGGCGAAGAAGCGCTCGGCGCTGCGTTCGCTGCACGAGCAGCTACGCGAGAAGGGGATGCAGAAAGACTATCTGGCGCTGGTGCGCGGGCAGTGGCAGTCGCACGTGAAATCGGTGCAGGCGCCGCTGCTGAAAAATATTCTGCAAAGCGGCGAACGCATTGTGCGCGTGAGTCAGGAAGGCAAACCGTCGGAAACCCGCTTTAAGGTGGAAGAGCGCTATGCGGTCGCTACGCTGGTGCGCTGTAGCCCGGTGACCGGACGTACGCACCAGATTCGCGTACACACGCTGCATGCCGGCCATCCCATCGCTTTTGATGACCGCTATGGCGACCGCGAGTTTGATAAACAGCTGGCGGGCACCGGCCTGAATCGCCTGTTCCTGCACGCGGCGGCGCTGAAGTTTACCCACCCGGGTACCGGCGAAGTTATGCGCGTGGAAGCGCCGATGGACGACCAGCTTAAGCGTTGTCTTCAGGTACTGCGTAATCAAAGCAAGCAGCAGTAAGCCGTAAGGCCGTAGGCCGGATGGAGCTTCGCTTATCTGGCCTACTAGCCTCTCTTATTTTTCACTCACTTCAGCCATTTATCCAGCCAGGGGAAAACTTCCTCCTGCTGTTGCAGGTAAAAGACGTGACCTAAATCTTGCCAGGTTTTGGTGACGAGCCTATCGTCGGCGTTTTGCGAAGACCAGACGCGGTGTGCTTTAGCAAAGGCATCATTGACGGCGTTCGCCGGGAACAGTTTGTCCTGCCCGCCGCTGAAAATCAGCATCGGTTTCGGCGCGGCGAGGCTGGCGATATCAGGGATATCCATTCTGGCAGGCATCCCCGGATGCAGCATATAAAACGCCGACTGGCCGCGCAGCACGTTGTTGCCCGGCGTCATCAGGCCATCGTAGGTACCAAACCAGGAGATAACCGCCGTGGCGGCGACGTTTTCAGAGAGCGCAGCCAGCTGCCAGGCGCGGAAACCGCCCATTGAGAAGCCGAGCACGCCGATACGCTGAGGGTCGACGCCCTTAAGCGAAGCGACGAAGTCGACGGTACGCATATCTTCATAGGCGACTTCCCCGGCTAACGAACGGCCAAGATTGAAGTAGTTACTGGCCAGCGCCTGCTGCTGTTCGTAGACCATCGGGCCACGATCGCCCCAGCCGGGGCTGTCGATGGCGATCACCACATAGCCACGCTTGGCCAGTTCATCACCGATAAAGCGCCCGGTAAAGAACTTATCGGCCCACGCCTGGGCGCTGGCGAGCTGTTCCGGATTGCCCCAGGGGCGAATCAGCTTCTCTTTACCAATATCGAATTTTGAACCATGGTCGTGCAGCAGGACGATGGCCGGATGCGGGCCGGGCGATTTGGGCGTGAGCATGAGCGCGGAGATACGGTTGTCGTCGGTAATATTGAGCGCTAGCTTTTCCGCGGTATAGCTGCCGCGGTCTTCACTGGCGACTTTACGCGCATCGAAAGGTTTGGTTGCGTCCGGCGTCAGCAGGGATTGCCGGAATACCTGCCGGGCGTGCTGCTGCCAGCGTTTAAAATCAGTGAAATGCCCGGAAAGCCACGAATCAGGGTACTGCATGCTGGTTTTCATCTGCTGCCAGCTGGCAGGGAGATTGCCCTCCACCACGCCCTCTGTTTGCCAGTCATCAGCGGCGTGCGCCTGAACTGCGGTTAGCATTGCCAGCATAAATAATATGTTACGTTTGCCACGCATTATTACCCCTTAAATTAAAACGTTGTTTCAATATGGTAAGGGGATTTTAACGGTGAGGAAAAAATAAACTGTGATCGTGGAAGAAATAAGCACGTTTATAGCGCGCGTTTCCCGACGCCGGATCACAACGCCGGGAAGCGACTAATCTAACAGCGGGTTATGATTTTCGCGGCGCAGCATTTTGCACAGCGCAATCAGCGGTAGCCCCACCAGCGTATTGGGGTCACGGCCTTCAAGCCGTTCAAAAAGCGTAATACCTAACCCCTCGCTTTTAAAACTGCCGGCACAGTTGAGCGGGTTTTCTTTGCGAATATAGGCGGTGATTTCTTGTTCGCTTAAATGGCGGAAATGCACATCGAACGGTTCGCATTCGGTCTGTAATTGTCCGTTAGCGGAATTGTACAGCGCCAGCCCGGTATAAAATGTCACCACATTACCGCTGGCTTTTTGTAATTGCAGGCGGGCGTTATCCGGCGTGTGCGGTTTGCCGGTAATTTCACCATCCAGCATACAGACCTGATCGGAGCCAATAATCAGATGATTCGGGAAGCGTTCTGCCAGCGCCTGCGCCTTTAGCTGCGCCAGACGCAGCACCAGGCTGCGTGGCGTTTCGCCCGGCAGCGGCAGCTCGTCCACCTCCGGAGCTGCGCATTCGAAGGGCACGCCAAGCTTCTCTAGCAGCTGTTTGCGATAGGGGGAAGTGGAGGCAAGGATCAAATCAGGCATAATTTTTCAAATAGACGGTAGCGAATTAGATTCCGACATTTTAAACTATAGGCCGCAATGTGTGCGAATTATTGGCAAAAGGCAACCTGAGGCTGCCTTTTTCTTTGACTCTATGACGTTACAAAGTTAATATGCGCGCCCTATGCAAAAGGTAAAATTACCCCTGACTCTCGATCCGGTTCGTACGGCTCAAAAACGCCTTGATTACCAGGGTATTTATACCCCCGATCAGGCGGAGCGCGTCGCCGCGTCCGTAGTCAGTGTGGACAGTGATGTAGAATGCGAGATGTCCTTCGCTATCGATAACCAACGCCTCGCGGTCTTGACCGGTGATGCGAAGGTGACGGTATCGCTGGAATGTCAGCGTTGCGGGAAACCGTTTACTCATCATGTCTACACAAAGTATTGTTTCAGCCCGGTCAAAAATGACGATCAGGTTGAGGCACTCCCGGAAGCGTATGAGCCGATTGAGGTTAACGAATTCGGTGAAATCGACCTGCTGGCGTTGGTAGAAGATGAAATCATCCTCGCCTTGCCGGTAGTTCCGGTGCATGATTCTGAACACTGTGAAGTGTCCGAGGCGGACATGGTCTTTGGTGAATTGCCTGAAGAGGCACAGAAGCCAAATCCATTTGCCGTATTAGCCAGCTTAAAGCAAAAGTAATTGAGGAGTAAGGTCCATGGCCGTACAACAGAATAAACCAACCCGTTCCAAACGTGGCATGCGTCGTTCTCATGACGCTCTGACCGCAGTCACCAGCCTGTCTGTAGACAAAACTTCTGGTGAACAACACCTGCGTCACCACATCACTGCCGACGGTTTCTACCGTGGCCGTAAGGTCATCGCTAAGTAATCACGCGAAAGCGTGGTGAAGCTTAGTGAGGATTTCCCCGCGCAAGCGGGGATAAACCAAACCGAGCGGCGACGATACCTTGACACGTCTAACCCTGGCGTTAGATGTCATGGGGGGCGATTTTGGTCCTTCCGTGACAGTGCCTGCAGCTTTGCAGGCACTGAGTTCTAATCCGCAACTCTCACTTCTTTTAGTCGGCAATCCCGACGACATTACGCCATTACTTGCCAGAGCTGACTTTGAACAACGTTCACGTTTGCAGATTATTCCTGCCCAGTCGGTTATTGCCAGTGATGAGCGGCCATCGCATGCTATCCGCCACAGTCGCGGCAGCTCAATGCGATTGGCGCTGGAGATGGTGAAAGAAGGGCGGGCCGAAGCCTGCGTCAGCGCTGGAAATACCGGTGCGCTGATGGGGTTGGCAAAATTGCTGCTCAAGCCCATTAAAGGGATTGAGCGCCCGGCGCTGGTGACGGTACTGCCGCATCAGCAGAAGGGCAAAACGGTGGTGCTGGATCTCGGCGCTAACGTAGATTGCGACAGTACCATGCTGGTGCAGTTTGCCGTCATGGGGTCGGTGATGGCCGAGGAAGTGCTGGGAATTGCTAACCCGCGCGTTGCCTTGCTCAACATCGGCGAAGAAGAGATTAAGGGTCATGATAGTATTCGTGACGCCTCATTAATGTTAAAAACAATCTCTTCGCTCAATTATATCGGCTATCTTGAAGCCAATGAGCTGTTAACGGGCAAAACTGACGTTCTGGTTTGCGACGGCTTTACAGGAAACGTCACCTTAAAGACGATGGAAGGGGTGGTTCGCATGTTCCTTTCGCTGCTGAAATCGCAGAGCGAGGGGAAAAAACGGGCGTGGTGGCTGATTTTATTAAAGCGTTGGTTACAAAAAAGCCTGACAAGGCGATTCAGTCACCTCAACCCCGACCAGTATAATGGCGCCTGTCTGTTAGGATTGCGCGGCACGGTGATTAAGAGCCATGGTGCCGCCAACCAGCGAGCCTTTGCGATCGCCATTGAACAGGCAGTGCAGGCGGTGCAGCGACAAGTTCCTCAGCGAATTGCCGCTCGCCTGGAATCCGTATACCCCGCAGGGTTTGACGTGCTGGAAACGGGCAAGCAGTAAGGCCCGCTTCGCCGTGCGTTAAACAGAGCGGCTAAATTAGCGAAAAGTGACTGAGCGTACATGTATACGAAGATTATTGGTACCGGCAGCTATCTGCCTGAGCACGTGCGGACTAACGCCGATCTGGAAAAAATGGTTGATACGTCTGACGAGTGGATTGTCACCCGTACAGGTATCCGTGAGCGCCGTATTGCTGGCCCTGATGAAAACGTGTCTACGCTGGGTTACGAAGCGGCAAAACGCGCGCTGGAAATGGCGGGTATTGAGGCAAGCGAACTGGGCCTGATTGTGGTCGCGACCACTTCGGCGACCCACGCGTTCCCAAGCGCTGCCTGCCAGATTCAGGATATGCTGGGCGTGAAAGGCGCGCCGGCGTTTGACGTTGCCGCCGCGTGCGCAGGTTTTACCTATGCACTGAGCGTGGCCGATCTGTACGTGAAAACGGGCGCGGTGAAGTACGCGTTGGTTGTGGGTGCGGATACGTTGGCTCGTACCTGCGATCCTACCGATCGCGGCACGATCATTATCTTCGGTGACGGCGCGGGCGCCGTGGTGCTGGGCGCTTCCGAAGAGCCGGGCATCATCTCTACCCATCTGCACGCCGATGGGAGCTACGGTAAGCTGCTGACGCTGCCGAACGCCGATCGCGTTAACCCGGAAAACTCTATCCATCTGACGATGGCGGGTAACGAAGTCTTTAAAGTCGCGGTGACCGAACTGGCGCACATCGTTGATGAGACGCTGGCTGCGAACAACCTCGACCGTTCTGAACTGGACTGGCTGGTGCCGCACCAGGCGAACTTACGTATTATCAGCGCGACGGCGAAGAAGCTCGGCATGTCCATGGACAACGTCGTCGTCACCCTTGACCGTCACGGTAACACCTCGGCGGCTTCCGTACCGTGCGCCTTCGATGAAGCCGTACGCGATGGCCGCATTAAGCGCGGTCAGCTGGTGCTGCTGGAGGCCTTCGGCGGTGGTTTCACCTGGGGCTCTGCGCTGGTTCGTTTCTAAGTATAAGGATAAAAAACATGACGCAATTCGCTTTTGTGTTCCCGGGGCAGGGTTCACAGGCGGTAGGCATGCTGTCTGAACTGGCGGCTACCTATCCGGTTATCGAAGAAACTTTTCATGAAGCTTCTGCGGCGCTGGGTTATGACCTGTGGGCGCTGACCCAGCAGGGTCCGGCGGAAGAGCTGAACAAAACCTGGCAAACGCAGCCTGCGCTGCTGACGGCTTCCGTTGCGCTGTATCGCCTATGGCAGCAGCAGGGCGGTAAAGCACCGGCGGTGATGGCGGGCCACAGCCTGGGCGAATACTCTGCGCTGGTTTGCGCGGGCGTTATTGCCTTTGCTGACGCGGTACGTCTGGTTGAAATGCGCGGCAAGTTTATGCAGGAAGCCGTACCGGAAGGCACCGGCGGCATGTCCGCAATTATCGGTCTGGATGACGCCTCTATTGCCAAAGCGTGTGAAGAGTCTGCTGAAGGGCAGGTGGTTTCTCCGGTTAACTTCAACTCGCCGGGCCAGGTGGTTATCGCGGGCCATAAAGAGGCGGTTGAACGTGCGGGCGCAGCCTGTAAAGCCGCAGGCGCCAAGCGCGCGCTGCCGCTGCCGGTCAGCGTGCCGTCTCACTGCGCGCTGATGAAGCCTGCCGCAGAAAAACTGGCCGTAGAACTGCAGAAAATCACCTTTAATGCGCCGACGGTTCCGGTTGTGAACAACGTTGACGTGAAGTGCGAAACCGATGCCGACGCGATTCGCGACGCGCTGGTTCGCCAGCTGTACAGCCCGGTTCAGTGGACCAAAACCGTTGAGTTTATGGCGTCCCAGGGCGTAGAGCATCTGTATGAAGTTGGTCCGGGTAAAGTCCTCACCGGCCTGACCAAACGTATTGTAGATACCCTGACTGCGTCGGCCATTAACGAACCGACTGCCCTGTCAGCGGCACTTGCGCAATAAAGAGGAACGCATGAGCTTTGAAGGAAAAATTGCCCTGGTAACGGGTGCAAGCCGCGGTATTGGCCGCGCGATCGCTGAAACTCTCGTCGCTCGCGGCGCAAAAGTTATCGGCACTGCGACCAGCGAAAGCGGCGCGCAGGCGATTAGCGACTATCTGGGTGCGAACGGTAAAGGCCTGATGTTGAATGTGACCGACCCTGCATCTATTGAATCTGTTCTGGGAAATATCCGCGCAGAGTTTGGTGAAGTCGATATTCTGGTCAATAATGCCGGGATTACTCGTGATAACCTGTTAATGCGCATGAAAGATGACGAGTGGAACGATATCCTCGAAACCAACCTGTCATCTGTTTTCCGTCTGTCAAAAGCGGTAATGCGCGCTATGATGAAAAAGCGTCATGGGCGTATCATCACTATCGGTTCTGTGGTTGGTACCATGGGAAATGCGGGTCAGGCTAACTACGCTGCGGCGAAAGCCGGTCTGATCGGCTTCAGTAAATCACTGGCGCGTGAAGTTGCGTCACGCGGTATTACTGTGAACGTTGTTGCTCCGGGCTTTATTGAAACGGACATGACGCGTGCGCTGACCGATGAGCAGCGTGCGGGTACACTGGCGGCAGTTCCTGCGGGGCGCCTCGGCACTCCAAATGAAATCGCCAGTGCGGTTGCATTTTTGGCCTCCGACGAAGCAAGTTACATCACTGGTGAAACGTTGCACGTAAACGGCGGGATGTACATGGTCTGATCGTGTTTTGCACAAAGTGCTCAGACAACGGGCAATCTACGTATGTCTGAGTATGATTAGTGCAAAATCATTTGCGTTATGAGGGCAAACACCCGCAAAATAGCGTAAAATCGTGGTATGACCTGCCGGGATTTAGTTGCAAATTTTTCAACATTTTATACACTACGAAAACCATCGCGAAAGCGAGTTTTGATAGGAAATTTAAGAGTATGAGCACTATCGAAGAACGCGTTAAGAAAATCATCGGCGAACAGCTGGGCGTTAAGCAGGAAGAAGTGACCAACAATGCTTCCTTCGTTGAAGACCTGGGCGCAGATTCTCTTGACACCGTTGAGCTGGTAATGGCTCTGGAAGAAGAGTTTGATACTGAGATTCCGGACGAAGAAGCTGAGAAAATCACCACCGTTCAGGCTGCCATTGATTACATCAACGGTCACCAGGCGTAAGTGAACATCTCCAGGCGGTCATTCGACCGCCTGAGTTTTATCTTTTTGTCCCACAAGTATCTATTTTATCCCTCCCTGGAGGACAAACGTGTCTAAGCGTCGTGTAGTTGTGACCGGACTGGGCATGTTGTCTCCTGTCGGCAATACCGTAGAGTCTACCTGGAAAGCTCTCCTTGCCGGTCAGAGTGGCATCAGCCTGATCGACCATTTCGATACTAGCGCCTATGCAACCAAATTTGCTGGCTTAGTAAAGGATTTTAACTGTGATGACATCATCTCGCGTAAAGAACAGCGCAAGATGGATGCCTTCATTCAATATGGAATTGTCGCTGGCGTTCAGGCCATGCAGGATTCTGGCCTTGAAGTGACGGAAGAGAACGCTCACCGTATTGGCGCCGCTATCGGCTCCGGTATTGGCGGCCTCGGTCTGATCGAAGAAAACCACAGTTCGCTGGTAAACGGCGGGCCGCGTAAGATCAGCCCCTTCTTCGTTCCGTCCACGATTGTTAACATGGTGGCAGGTCACCTGACCATCATGTTCGGTCTGCGTGGGCCAAGCATCTCTATCGCGACCGCCTGTACTTCCGGTGTGCATAACATCGGCCAGGCCGCGCGTATCATCGCCTACGGCGATGCAGATGCCATGGTTGCCGGTGGTGCCGAGAAAGCCAGTACCCCGCTGGGCGTGGGTGGCTTTGGCGCAGCGCGTGCGCTGTCTACGCGTAACGATAACCCGCAGGCGGCAAGCCGTCCGTGGGATAAAGATCGCGATGGCTTCGTGCTGGGCGACGGCGCAGGTATGGTCGTGCTGGAAGAGTACGAACATGCGAAAAAACGCGGTGCGAAAATCTATGCGGAAGTCGTTGGCTTCGGTATGAGCAGCGATGCCTACCACATGACGTCACCGCCGGAGAACGGCGCAGGTGCAGCGCTGGCGATGGTTAACGCCATTCGCGATGCAGGTATTGAAGCGGGCCAGATTGGCTACGTCAATGCTCACGGTACCTCTACGCCAGCGGGCGATAAAGCAGAAGCACAGGCCGTTAAGTCTGTCTTCGGTGACGCCGCCAGCCGCGTTATGGTCAGCTCCACTAAGTCAATGACCGGCCACCTGCTGGGCGCTGCGGGTGCAGTAGAGTCTATCTACTCCATCCTGGCGCTGCGCGATCAGGCCGTGCCGCCAACCATCAACCTGGATAACCCGGATGAAGGTTGCGATCTGGACTTCGTTCCGCACGAAGCGCGTCAGGTCAGCGGAATGGAATACACCCTGTGTAACTCCTTCGGCTTCGGTGGTACCAACGGCTCGTTGATTTTCAAAAAAGTCTGAGTTCGTTGTCTGACAACGCCGTGATAAGGGCCCGCTAGTCGGGCCTTTTTTTATTCGGCTTTCTCTGCTTGTTCAGCGTGGTTCATCCTGCGACACTACCCGGCCATCAATAAGGAGCCATGATGTTCTTAATTAATGGTATTGAGCAGAACGCCCTTGCGGCGGGCGATCGCGCCACGCAGTTTGGCGACGGTTGTTTCACCACCGCGCGGGTGATACAAGGGCGAGTACAGATGCTGGCGGCCCACATCACCCGTCTGCAGCAGGCGTGCCAGCGCCTGGCGATTCCCTTTACCGACTGGTCTACCCTGAGTCAGGAGATGACGCAGCTGGCGCAGTCGCAGCGTGACGGCGTGCTGAAGGTTATTCTCAGCCGCGGTGCCGGCGGCCGCGGCTACAGCGGCAGCGCCTGCCTCGCGCCGACGCGCATTTTGTCTACCTCTCCCGTGCCCGCACACTACACCCGCTGGAAAGAAACGGGCATAACGCTTGCCCTCAGCCCGGTTCCACTGGGCCGCAATCCTTATCTTGCAGGAATGAAACACCTCAATCGCCTTGAGCAGGTGTTGATTCGTTCTCATCTTGAGCAGACGGACGCTGATGAGGCCCTTGTTCTTGACAGCGACGGGTGGCTTACGGAATGCTGTGCCGCAAATCTGTTCTGGCGCTGCGGGCAGAATGTCTATACCCCGTGCCTCGACCAGGCTGGCGTAAACGGTATTATGCGGCAGTTTATCATCGCCCAACTGGCACTGACCGCGTATCGCGTTGTCGAAGTGAATGCGCCGCTAACGGCGCTCGCACAGGCCGATGAAATCCTTATTTGTAACGCGCTGATGCCGGTGATCCCCGTTCAGCGCTACGCGGAGCAGCAGTGGCCTGCGCGCGAACTTTACCAATATTTAGCCCCAATTTGTGAGTCGTCTGATTAGCATGAAGAAACTGTTACGCCTTGTTCTGTTACTGTTGGTTGCCCTCGGCGTTGCCGCCGGCGTCGGCATGTGGAAAGTGCGCCAGCTGGCAGACAGCACTATCCTGGTGAAAGACGAGACCATCTTCACCTTAAAAGCGGGCACCGGGCGACTGGCGCTGGGCGACCAGCTGTACGCCGAGAAGGTGATCAATCGTCCGCGGGTGTTCCAGTGGCTGCTGCGCCTTGAGCCGGAGCTTTCCCACTTCAAAGCCGGGACCTATCGCTTTACGCCGCAGATGACCGTTCGCGACGTGATGCAGCTGCTGGCCAGCGGCAAAGAGGCGCAGTTCCCGCTGCGCTTCGTTGAAGGTATGCGTCTGAGCGATTATCTGAAGCAGCTGCGCGAAGCGCCTTATATCAAACACACGCTGAGTGACGATAGCTACGCCACCGTGGCGAAAGCGCTGGCGCTGGAGAACCCAGAGTGGATTGAAGGCTGGTTCTGGCCTGACACCTGGATGTATACCGCCCACACGACCGATGTCGCCATCCTCAAGCGTGCGCACCAGAAAATGGTTGCCCAGGTCGATAAAGCCTGGGAAGGGCGAATGGACGGCCTGCCGTATCAGGATAAAAACCAGCTGGTGACCATGGCGTCGATTATTGAAAAAGAGACGGCGGTAGCGGAAGAGCGCGATCGCGTGGCGTCGGTATTTATCAATCGCCTGCGTATAGGTATGCGTCTGCAAACCGATCCCACCGTGATTTACGGCATGGGAGAGCGCTACGATGGGAAGATCTCGCGTAAGGATCTTGAGACCCCAACTGCGTATAATACCTACACGATATCTGGCCTGCCGCCGGGCCCGATCGCCAGCCCGGGCGAAGCGTCGCTGAATGCCGCCGCGCATCCGGCAAAAACGCCGTACCTCTATTTTGTGGCCGACGGTAAAGGTGGTCATACGTTTAATACCAATCTTGCGAGCCATAATCGCTCGGTGCAGGATTACCTGAAAGTGCTAAAGGATAAAAATGCGCAGTAATTACATCGTCATTGAAGGACTGGAAGGGGCCGGGAAAACCACCGCACGGGATGTCGTCGTTGACACGTTGCGCGGCCTCGGCGTCAACGATCTGCTGTTTACCCGCGAGCCGGGTGGCACCGTGCTGGCAGAGAAGCTGCGCAGCCTGGTTCTGGATATCAAATCAGTCGGCGACGAAGTCATTACTGATAAGGCCGAAGTGCTGATGTTCTACGCCGCGCGCGTTCAACTGGTTGAAACGGTGATTAAACCGGCGCTGGCAAGCGGGCAGTGGGTGATTGGCGACCGTCACGATCTTTCAACCCAGGCCTACCAGGGCGGCGGGCGCGGTATCGATCGCCATTTGCTGTCGACGCTGCGTGATGCGGTGCTCGGTGACTTCCGTCCTGACCTGACGATTTACCTTGATGTGACGCCGGAAGTTGGCCTTAAGCGCGCCCGCGCGCGCGGCGATCTTGACCGCATTGAGCAAGAGTCGCTGAACTTCTTTAACCGCACCCGCGCGCGCTACCTTGAACTGGCTGCGGCGGATGACAGTATTCTCACCATTGATGCCACCCAGCCGCTGGACAACGTGATGAGCGATATCCGTGCGGCGGTGACCGCGTGGGTGGTGGAGCAACAGGCATGAAATGGTATCCGTGGTTACGCCCGCCGTTTGAACAGCTCGTCACGAGTTATCAGGCCGGACGTGGTCACCATGCGCTGCTGGTTCAAGCGCGCAGGGGAATGGGGGCTGACTCGCTGGTCTATGCTATCACCCGCTTCCTGATGTGCCAGACGCCGGACGGTCATAAAAGCTGCGGCCACTGCCACAGCTGCCAGCTGATGCAGGCCGGTACGCACCCGGATTACTATGCGCTACAGCCTGAGAAAGGCAAAAGTACGCTGGGGATTGATGCGGTGCGCGAGGTCAGCGAAAAGCTGTACGAGCACGCGCGTCTCGGTGGCGCTAAAGTGGTGTGGATAGCCGATGCGGCGCTGTTGACCGAGGCTGCCGCTAACGCGTTACTGAAAACGCTGGAAGAGCCGCCGAAGAATACCTGGTTCTTTCTGGCCTGTCAGGAGCCCGCGCGGCTGCTGGCTACGTTGCGCAGCCGCTGCCGTTTTTACCATCTGGCTCCGCCGGGTGAAGGGTACGCGCTGGCGTGGCTTGAGCGTGAAATCAGTGCGTCGCGTGAGACGCTGCTGAGCGCGCTGCGCCTGTCCGATCACGCGCCCGCTGCGGCGCTGGAACTGCTTGCCCCCGATTCCTGGGCGGCACGGGAAAAATTATGTCAGGCGCTGAGTGCCACGATCGACAGCGGCGACTGGCTGGCATTTTTGCCGTCGCTGAACCATGATTCAGTCGTACAGCGTTTACATTGGTTTTCATCGCTGCTGCTGGATGCCCTTAAGCATCAGCAGCGGATTACGCGCCTGACCAATGCCGACTGTCCGGCGCTGGTTCACCAGCTGGCGCAGACGCTGTCCGGCGCTCGCCTGCAGGCGATTGCCGCCGATGCCTGCACCTGCCGTGAGCAGCTGCAAAGCGTGACCGGGCTGAACCGCGAATTAATCCTCACCGAGCGCCTGCTGCGCTGGGAACAGTATTTGCAACCTGGTGCGGTACTGCCAGTATCTCACCTCTAAGAGAGACACCATGTTTTTAGTCGACTCGCACTGCCATCTTGATGGCCTTGATTATCAATCCCTGCACAAAGACGTAGACGACGTGATGGCGAAAGCCGCCGCGCGTGACGTCCGTTTTGCTCTGGCGGTGGCCACCACGCTGCCGGGCTACCGTCATATGCGCGAGCTGGTGGGCGCGCGCCCGGAGGTGGTGTTCTCCTGCGGCGTACACCCGCTCAACCAGGACGAAGCCTACGATGTTGAAGAGCTTCGCCGTTTCGCGGCGGAGGAGGGCGTCGTGGCCATGGGTGAAACGGGCCTGGACTACTTCTATACGCCGGAAACCAAAGCGCAGCAGCAGCTGTCGTTTCGCCAGCATATTCAGATTGGTCGTGAACTGAACAAACCGGTTATCGTCCATACCCGTGACGCCCGGGCCGATACGCTGGCGATTCTGCGGGAAGAAAAAGTGACGGATTGCGGCGGTGTACTACACTGTTTCACTGAAGACGCGGAGACGGCGGGCAAGCTGCTGGATATGGGGTTCTATATTTCATTTTCCGGGATTGTGACCTTCCGTAATGCTGAACAGCTTCGCGAGGCCGCGCGCTATGTGCCGCTGGATCGTCTGCTGGTTGAGACCGATTCACCTTATCTGGCGCCGGTACCGCATCGTGGCAAAGAGAACCAGCCGGCCATGGTTCGTGACGTCGCCGAATATATGGCGGTGCTGAAGGGCGTAAGCGTTGAACAGCTGGCCGAACAGACCACCGAAAACTTTTCTACGCTCTTCCATATCGACCCCGCCCGCCTGCAATCTGCCTGATTTTAGAGCTTATTTTAATGCTCGTAATTAATGGTCAAAGCGAGTACAGTTCACCGCCATAAAAGTGGCGGTGAATGTTAATCTTGCAACATACAGACACGTTTTATGTAAAGAAGATTAAGTTTTTAAGCCATGGCTCTTTGAAACGTGATAGCCGTCAAACAAAAGCACAGGGATTTATTTTACTCTGTGTAATAAATAAAAAGGGCACTTAGATGCCCTGTCCCTGGTGAGTTTCTCCCCATCTCACCGATGCGTGAAAACGTAGATAAAAGTACAAACTCAGGAGCACTCCTTATTATGTTTAAGAATGCATTTGCTAACCTGCAGAAGGTCGGTAAATCGCTGATGCTGCCGGTATCCGTACTGCCTATCGCAGGTATTCTGCTGGGCGTCGGTTCCGCAAACTTCAGCTGGCTGCCAGCCGTCGTTTCCCATGTTATGGCAGAAGCAGGCGGTTCTGTTTTTGCCAACATGCCGCTTATCTTCGCTATCGGTGTCGCATTAGGCTTCACCAATAACGACGGTGTTTCCGCGCTGGCGTCCGTCGTCGCTTACGGCATCATGGTGAAAACCATGGCCGTGGTCGCGCCGCTGGTACTGCACTTACCGGCTGAAGAGATTACCGCGAAACACCTGGCTGATACCGGCGTGCTCGGCGGGATCATCTCCGGTGCGATTGCCGCGTACATGTTCAATCGCTTCTACCGTATCAAGCTGCCGGAATACCTGGGCTTCTTCGCGGGCAAGCGTTTTGTTCCGATCATTTCAGGTCTGGCCGCCATCTTTACCGGTGTGATCCTGTCCTTCATTTGGCCGCCAATCGGTACCGCCATTCAGACCTTCTCTCAGTGGGCTGCTTACCAGAACCCGGTTGTGGCGTTCGGTATTTACGGCTTCATCGAGCGTTGCCTGGTGCCGTTCGGTCTGCACCACATCTGGAACGTTCCTTTCCAGATGCAGATCGGCGAATTCACCAACGCAGCGGGTCAGGTCTTCCATGGCGATATTCCTCGTTACATGGCAGGCGACCCGACCGCGGGCAAACTGTCCGGCGGTTTCCTGTTCAAAATGTACGGCCTGCCGGCTGCTGCGATTGCAATCTGGCACTCTGCTAAACCAGAGAACCGTGCAAAAGTGGGCGGTATCATGATCTCCGCTGCGCTGACCTCGTTCCTGACCGGTATCACCGAGCCGATCGAGTTCTCCTTCATGTTCGTAGCGCCGATTCTGTACGTTATCCACGCGATTCTGGCGGGTCTGGCATTCCCGATCTGTATCCTGCTGGGTATGCGTGACGGGACGTCGTTCTCTCACGGCCTGATCGACTTTATCGTCCTGTCCGGTAACAGCAGCAAACTGTGGCTGTTCCCGATTGTCGGTATCTGCTATGCGATCGTGTACTACGTCATCTTCCGCGTGCTGATTAAAGCACTGGATCTGAAGACGCCGGGCCGCGAAGACACCACTGAAGAAACCAAAGCGGGCGCAACCAGTGAAATGGCTCCGGCGCTGATTGCAGCCTTCGGCGGTAAAGAAAACATCACGAACCTTGACGCCTGTATCACTCGTCTGCGCGTGAGCGTAGCCGACGTCGCGAAAGTGGATCAGGCTGGCCTGAAGAAACTGGGCGCTGCGGGTGTGGTGGTTGCAGGTTCCGGCGTTCAGGCTATTTTCGGTACCAAATCCGATAACCTGAAAACCGAGATGGACGACTATATTCGTAATAACTAAGTTATTCGAAGTCGAAAAGTTGGGGAGACTAAGGCAGCCGAATGGCTGCCTTTTTTACGTCTGGAGCAGGGTGCCGCCGCCATCCGGCAATAAAAAAGGAGCCATCAGGCTCCTTTTGCCGAGTGACGCTCCCCGGTCAGAACTGATAGCTCGCGGTCACGCTCACGTTACGCGGTTCACCGTACACGATTGAACCATCAATATTGGTGTCGTAGGTTTTATCAAACAGGTTGTTCAGGTTGCCCTGAATAGCGAAGTTTTTGGTGACCTGATAACGGGTGAATAAATCCACCAGCGCGTAGCTGCCTTGTTCTGCTCGGAACGTTCCGTATGCGGTGGCGGTATCTTTGTAGACGCGGTTCTGCCAGTTCACGCCGCCGCCAACGGTTAGTTCGGGCATTGCAGGCAGGCGATAGTGGGTGAACAGCTTCACGGTGGTGCGCGGCAGGTTCGGGTTAACCGCTTGACCTTGATTGTCGGTGGCAACATAGCGGGTGGCGCCAAAGGTCATCTGCCAGTTGTCAGTCAGCGCACCGTTAATTTCAAATTCAACGCCTTTGCTGACGGTGCCGTCGGCGGTGGTGTAGGCCGTTTCGCCGTTGCTGCCGGCGATCGGTACCCCGGTAGACTGCGCCAGGTTATCCTGCTCAATGCGGAACACGGCAAGCGTGGTGGTCAGGCGGCTGTCCATCCAGTCGGATTTCAGGCCGACTTCATAGTTGTTGCCGGTAATGGGCTTCAGATATTTGCCGGAACTGTCTTTGTCCTTTTGCGGCTGGAAGATGGAGGTATAGCTGGCGTAGGTAGACCAGTTATCGTTGATGTCGTAAACCAGCCCCGCGTACGGCGTCGTGTGGTTCTGTTCCATGCTGTAGGACAGCGTGTTAACGCTCCAGTTGGTATAACGTGCCCCAACGATCAGATGAAGCGGGTCTGCGAGCGTGATGCGCGTAGCCGCATACAGCGACTTCATGCGCGTGGTATCGTCCTGCGCGAGGCTCTGTGGGGACCAGTTGGTTTCCGGGAAACTGGCGCTATTGAAGTTATCAAAGTTGCCGATTGCATCCGGGAAAACGTTATCCCAGGAGCTGAAATAGCGATTGTTCTGCTTGCTGTAGCTACCGCCCAGCATCAGGTTATGCTGGCGGCCGAACAGGTCATAGCTCCCGTCTGCATAAAGATCTAACGCATCAACTTTACGCTTACCGCTGTTCCAACCCGTCCCGCCAACGTATTCATAATCCGGACCGTAGCTGCCGTACGGGCCAACTAATGTTCCATCCGCCTTGTTAACATAGGCGTCGATGTACATCATTTTACTGTCGAACTTCACCTCTGAATGGGTGGCATTCAGCGTCGCCTGCCAGGTATCGGCAAAGCGCTGCGTCAGCGTCATGAAGACTTTATTGATGTCTTTATCGTTATAGGCCCAGTCCGGCGAGGTGCTGTGCGCGCGATCGTAATGGTTGGTACTGCCGTCGGTATTCCAACGTGGTAAACCGCCCCAGGTAGGGCTGTTGACATTGATTTGCTGGTATTCATAACCAACGGAGAGGCGGGTGGTGTCGCCGAGATCCGCATCCAGAATGCCTGAGAAGAAGGTCTTTTCGTTATTGTAGCGGTCAAGCCAGGAATCATTGTTCTGATAGCCTGCAACGATACGCGCGCGCACTTTACCGTCATCGGTCAACGGGCTTTGCAGGTCGGCAACATAGCGTTGTTTATTCCAGCTACCGTACTCAGCGGAAAGGTTGCCTTTGAACTCCTGGCTGGTGGCATGTTTACGGATCATGTTAATGGAGGCGGAAGGGTTCCCAGTCCCCGTCATCAGGCCATTTGCCCCGCGTACCACTTCCACGCGTTCAAACAGCGCGGTATCGGAAAGCGCATCGCCCAGGTTCCAGCGGGATTCAAAATAGGTCGGGATACCGTCGACCATATAGTTATCGATTTGAAAGCCGCGTGAGAAATAGCTGGTGCGATCGGAGTCGGCCTGGCTGCTGGTAATGCCGAGGGTATTATTCATGACGTCGCCGAGCGTTTGCAGCTGCTGATCCTGCATACGCTGCTCGTTCACAATGCTGACCGACTGCGGGATATCGCGCTGAACCATCTGCATTTTGGTGCCAGCGGTGGTGGATTTTACGCTGTAGTCCTGCTGGTCGTTGGCAGCACTGCTGTCGGCCGAACCATCGACGACGATGGTGTCTTCGCCGCTGCTGGCAGCAATGCCGAGGCCTGGGTAGAGCGCCAGCGCAATGCCCATAGCCACGAGAGTGAGGGCGGCACGGTTATCCCGGGTAGTGGAAATGAAAGACATGATAAACCCTTAATCTAACGAGTGTTGTTGTGTTCCGCAGCTCTGTGGCCACGGTCAATGAGTGATGCCAATGTGCACTTAAAGATAAATGCAAATGAGAAATATACGCATTTTTATTCATATGTAAACAAAAGTAAGCCGGATAAGGGGCGAAGTGAAACGGTTTTTCAGTCGGGAGCGATCGGTGAGGAAAGGGGGGGCGGGGAGAAATGGCCCGGCGGCGCGACGCTTACCGGGCCTACCATGATGAGGTTAAAAGCCGGGTAAACGTCGCGCCGCTCGGCAGGAGAAACTCAGGCGAGCGCGTTCTCTTCAAGCTGGCGCATAAACTGGCGTACCCAGTCCATGCGTGTTTTACGATCGCCGAGCTCCTGGAAGAACTTCAGACGCGTCGGGCCGTCGAGACGGAAGTGCTGCGGCTGCTTCTGTAGCAGGCCAATCAGCCACGTCGGGTTAACGTGGTTCTTCTCGGCGAACTCGATAACTCCACCTTTCTCGTTGCCCTCCAGCTTGCGAATGCCCAGCTTCTGCGCCTGCTGACGCAGACGGGCAATATCCAGCAGGTTACGCGCGGCATCCGGCAGCAGGCCGAAGCGATCAATCAGCTCAACCTTGATTTCATCCAGCTCGTTTTCGCCCTTCGCGCTAGCGATACGCTTGTAGAACGACAGGCGCGTGTTGACGTCCGGGATAAAATCGTCCGGCAGCAGCGACGGCATGCGCAGCTCGACTTCGGTTTGCTGGCTGGTTAAATCCTCCAGCGACGGCTCGCGACCTTCTTTGAGCGCATCGACGGCGTTTTCCAGTAGCTCCATATACAGTGAGAAGCCGATGGTCTCCATGGAACCACTTTGGTCTTCGCCGAGCAGTTCGCCCGCACCGCGAATCTCGAGGTCGTGGGTCGCCAGCGCAAAGCCCGCACCGAGGTCTTCCAGTGACGCAATGGCTTCCAGGCGTTTTTGCGCATCGGTGGTCATCGCTTTCGGATGCGGCGTCAGCAGCCAGGCGTAGGCCTGGTGATGCGACCGACCGACGCGGCCGCGCAGTTGGTGTAGCTGCGCTAAGCCGAAGTGGTCCGCTCGCTCGATGATAATGGTGTTGGCGGTCGGAATGTCGATACCGGTTTCGATGATGGTGGTACACACCAGCACGTTGAAACGCTGGTGGTGGAAATCGTTCATCACCCGTTCCAGCTCGCGTTCGCGCATCTGGCCGTGACCGATGGCGATACGCGCTTCGGGCACCAGCTCAGCCAGCCGGTCGGCCGCTTTCTGGATATTCTCGACGTCATTGTACAGATAGTACACCTGGCCGCCGCGCAGGGTTTCACGCAGAATCGCTTCGCGTACGACAAGGCTATCGTACTCGCGCACGAAGGTTTTCACCGCCAGGCGTCGGGCGGGCGGGGTGGCAATAATGGACAGATCGCGCATCCCGCTCATCGCCATATTCAGGGTTCGCGGGATCGGGGTGGCGGTCAGGGTCAGTATATCGACGTCGGCACGCATCGCCTTAATGCGCTCTTTATGGCGCACGCCGAAGCGGTGTTCTTCATCGACAATCAACAGGCCCAGGTCGCGCAGCTTGACGTCGCTTTGCAGCAGCTTATGGGTGCCGATGAGAATGTCAATTTTGCCTTCAGCGGCTTCGGCAAGGATCTGTGTTTGCTCTTTGGCGCTGCGAAAACGCGAGAGCATTTCAATACGCACCGGCCAGTTGGCGAAGCGGTCGCGGAAGTTATCGTAGTGCTGCTGAGCCAGCAGGGTGGTCGGTACCAGCACTGCCACCTGCTTGTGGTTCTCTACCGCGAGGAAAGCGGCGCGCATGGCGACTTCGGTTTTACCAAAGCCGACGTCGCCGCACACCAGTCGGTCCATCGCCAGCGGCTGGCACATATCGCTGAGCACGGCGTTAATCGCCTGCGCCTGGTCCGGCGTGGTTTCGAACGGGAAGCTGTCGCAGAACAGCTGGTACTGCTCGCGGTCATGTTTGAAGGCGAAGCCTTCTTTTGCCGCCCGCTGCGCGTAAATATCCAGCAGTTCTGCTGCGACATCGCGCACCTTCTCGGCGGCTTTCTGTCGCGCGCGGGTCCAGGCATCGCCGCCCAGTTTGTGCAACGGTGCGTTCTCTTCGGCCCCACCTGCATAGCGGCTGATCAGATGCAGGGACGACACCGGCACATACAGTTTGGCGTCGTTCGCGTAGGTGAGCATCAGATACTCGGCGGTAATGCCGCCCGCTTCCAGCGTGGTCATTCCGGCATAGCGGCCGACTCCGTGCTCCAGATGCACCACCGGCTGGCCAACGTGCAGCTCCGCCAGGTTACGAATCAGGGTATCCGGGTTGATGGTACGCCGTGCGTCCTGACGACGACGGGCCACGCGCTCGCCCAGCAGATCGCTCTCGCAGACCAGCGCCAGATTGGCCTGAGTGTCGATAAAACCGTGCTCGGCCGCGCCAATCATCAGATAGTGACCTTTGCCGCTGGCCTCATCCAGCCGCTGAATACGCTTAGGCGACAGCTTAATGCGCGCCAGCAGCTCGCCCAGCGCCTCGCGGCGGCCTTCGCTCTCTACCGAGAACACCACTGAGCCGCCAAAGGACTCAATAAATTTGCGCAGGTTATCCAGCGGCGATTTATTCTGCGCCTGCACGGAAAGGTCCGGCAGCGGCTGGAACCCCAGGTTCGTGTGGGCCGCTTTCTCGGCCAGACGGTCGGTCTTCAGCTGGACGCGCGGCCATTTTTTGAGTTCGCTGTTCAGCTCGTCGGTGCGCAGCCAAAGCTGGGCAGGCGGCAGCAGCGGGCGCATCGGGTCAACGCCGCGGCTTTCAAAACGCGCCTGCGCATCGGCCTGGAAACGCGCCGCGCTGGCTTCCAGATCGCCGGTATTGACCAACAGCGTGTTGGCGGGGAAATAGCTAAACAGCGGCGGCAGCGGCTCGCTGAAGAACAGCGGCTGCCAGTATTCGATCCCGGCGGGCAGGGTGCCTTTGCTGACCTGCTGGTAGATATGCTCGGCATCGCGTTTGACATCGAACTTGTCGCGCCACGCGCTGCGGAACAGCTCAATAGCCGCTTTGTCGGTGGGAAATTCGTGCGCGGGCAGCAGGTTGATGGCCTCAACCTCTTCCAGGGTGCGCTGGCTGTCGACGTCAAACACGCGCAGGCTGTCAATTTCATCGTCGAAGAAATCGAGACGATAGGGTCGGTCGCTGCCCATCGGGTAGAGGTCGAGCAGCGCGCCGCGGGTAGCGAATTCGCCGTGTTCCATAACCTGATCAACGTGACGGTAACCCGCGCTGTCTAGCTGGTCGCGCAGGGCGTCGCGCGACAGGCGCTGGCCTTTTTTCATCACCAGCGCGTGGCCGTGCAGGAAGCTGTGCGGGCATACCCGCTGCATCAGCGTGCTGACCGGCACAATCAGTACACCGCGCTGCATGGTCGGCAGCTGGTACAGCGTCGACAGGCGCGAGGAAATAATATCCTGATGCGGCGAGAAGCTATCGTAGGGCAGGGTTTCCCAGTCGGCAAGGTTCATCACCATGCTGTCGGTAAACTGGCCGATTTCATCGTGCAGGCGCAGAGCGTTTTGCATATCCGGGGCGATGAGCACCACCGGCCCCGCGTGGCGTTCGGCAATATCTGCCACCAGCGTCGCACAGGCCGCGCCGGTCAGTTCGCCAAGCTGGCGCTGGTCGCCAGGTTTTGTCGGTAGGGCATAACGAGCAAGTTCAGGCATAGTCAGCGCACGTTCTCCAGAAGGCCGTAATTTCACGGTAATAATATAAATTTGCTGTACTTATTATCCGTGATGGCGGCGGGAGTGCAACCGCTGAAAGTGCGGGGCGTTCGGGTTTCAGATCATTTGCCGTCTCTGCTGGCTGAGCTTGCGGTATTGCTGCGGCGACATGCCGACAAATTTACTGAAGGTACTGTAAAAACGACTGCTCGAGCGGAACCCGGCGGTCATGGCAACGTCGATAATGGTTTTATCGGTATCGCTGAGCAGCGCACGCACGTGGTTGATGCGCATGGCGGTAATGTATTGCTTCAGCGTGAGCTGCATGACGCGTTGGAAGATGCCCATTGCGTAGTTAGCGTTAAGCTTCACGTGTTCGGCGACGTCGTTGATCGTCAGCGCCTGATCGTAGTTGTCGGCAATAAAGCCCAGCATCTGGCTGACATAAAACTGCGCGTGGCGCGAGACGCTGTTTTTGTGGGTGCGTGAAGTTTTGTTCAGCAGGATCGGCTGCCAGCCGGAAAGGCTAAAGCGTTTGAGCATCAGGGCGATTTCGTCGATCGCCAGCTGGCGAATTTGCTCGTTGGGGCTGCTGATTTCCTGCTGCCAGCGCATCACTTCAAAAGTGCTGAGCTGCTGGGTAGCCAGTGATTTAATCACCATACCATGCGTCACGTGATTGACCAGTTCCCGGTCCAAAGGCCAGGAGAGAAACAGATGCATAGGCAGGCTGAAAATGGCCATCTGTTTACAGCTACCGGGGCGGGTTAGCTGGTGCGGCGTACAGGCCCAGAACAGGGTGATGTGCCCCTGTTTTATCTGCACCACTTCGTTGTTAATCAGGTATTCCACATCGCCGTCGAACGGGACGTTGACCTCAACCTGCCCGTGCCAGTGGCTGGCGGGCATGGCGTGAGGCGGGCGCAGCTCAACGTCCAGCCGCTGGTATTCGGAGTAAAGCGACAGCGGGCTGCGGGTCTGTTTTTCATCGCCGTTACACATGTGCGGGTCGGGAGGAAGAAAGACTATCGGTTCGCTGCTCATGATTGCTCCATTTCCTGATTTATCAGAATCATGCCATCGCGGCGGCTTTTAAACCGGGAAGCAGGCCGCAAAAGCCACCGTTACTCATAAGAATAGACTCAAAAAAGGGCCGGATACTCTGCTTTTTTGCCTATTTGTTCCCATAAACTCAGATTATTTGCCTTCCCGCAGAGGATCTGAGTTTATGGGAATGCTCATTGTGGAAGGTGGAAGTTTTCTGTACCAGGCGCGTGCCACCATGAAGGTGTCCAATACTGTTCGGGAGAGTCATGATGACAGCACCAAAAATTACCTTTATCGGCGCCGGTTCCACCATTTTTGTTAAGAATATCCTCGGCGACGTGTTCCACCGCGAGGCGCTGAAGTCGGCGCATATCGCGCTGATGGATATCGACGAAACGCGGCTGGAAGAGTCGCATATCGTGGTGCGCAAGCTGATGGATTCCGCCGGCGCATCCGGCCATATTACCTGCCACACCGACCAGCGCGTTGCGCTGCAGGGGGCTGATTTCGTGGTCGTCGCCTTCCAGATTGGCGGCTACGAGCCGTGCACCGTCACCGACTTTGAGGTTTGTAAGCGCCACGGTCTGGAACAGACGATCGCCGATACCCTTGGCCCCGGCGGCATCATGCGCGCGCTGCGTACGATCCCGCATTTATGGCAGATTTGTGAGGATATGAGCGAACTGTGTCCGGATGCCACCATGCTGAACTACGTCAACCCGATGGCGATGAACACGTGGGCGATGTATGCCCGCTATCCGCATATCAAACAGGTTGGGTTATGTCACTCCGTACAGGGGACGGCGGAAGAGCTGGCGCGTGACCTGGATATCGATCCGGCATTGCTCCGCTATCGCTGCGCCGGGATTAACCATATGGCGTTTTATCTTGAGCTGGAGCGTAAAACGGCTGATGGCCGCTACGTCAATCTGTACCCTGAGCTGCTGGCTGCCTATGAGGCCGGGCAGGCGCCTAAGCCGAATATTCATGGAAATACGCGTTGCCAGAACATCGTGCGCTATGAAATGTTCAAAAAGCTGGGCTACTTCGTCACCGAGTCGTCTGAACACTTTGCGGAATATACCCCGTGGTTTATCAAACCCGGACGGGAAGATCTCATTGCGCGCTACCGCGTTCCGCTGGATGAGTACCCGAAACGCTGCGTTGAGCAGGTGGCGAACTGGCATAAAGAGCTGGAGGAGTATAAACGCGCCGATCGCATTGATATTAAACCGTCGCGCGAGTACGCCAGCACCATTATGAACGCGCTGTGGACCGGTGAGCCCAGCGTCATTTATGGCAACGTGCGCAATGACGGGCTGATTGATAACCTGCCGCAGGGCAGCTGCGTGGAAGTGGCCTGTCTGGTTGATGCTAACGGGATCCAGCCAACCAAAGTCGGGGCGATACCTGCGCACCTGGCGGCGATGATGCAGACCAACATCAACGTGCAGACGCTGCTCACGGAAGCCATTCTGACGGAAAACCGCGATCGTGTTTACCATGCGGCAATGATGGACCCGCATACCGCTGCCGTGCTGGGTATTGAGGAGATTTATGCGCTGGTGGATGACCTGATTGCTGCCCACGGCGACTGGTTGCCAGCCTGGCTGCATCATTAATCAAAATGACACTGCGCCGGGCAATGTATCCGGCGCGTTACCTTTTGCTACTCTACAGAAGGCGGGCGCTGGTAACAGCGACCCGATACCCTATGAGCATCTCTCTGACGACAAAACTGAGTTACGGATTCGGGGCATTTGGTAAGGACTTCGCTATCGGTATTGTGTACATGTACCTGATGTATTACTACACCGATGTTGTGGGGCTGTCGGTGGGCCTCGTGGGCACGCTTTTTCTGGTGGCGCGCATCTGGGACGCGATAAACGACCCGATTATGGGGTGGATTGTCAACGCGACCCGCACGCGATGGGGGAAGTTTAAACCGTGGATTTTTATCGGCACGCTGGCGAACTCGCTGGTACTGTTTTTGCTGTTCAGTGCGCATTTGTTTGAAGGCACCGCGCAGGTGGTTTTTGTCTGCGTCACCTACATTTTGTGGGGCATGACCTACACCATTATGGATATTCCCTTTTGGTCGCTGGTACCGACCATTACGCTTGATAAACGTGAACGCGAGCAGCTGGTGCCGTATCCACGCTTTTTCGCTAGCCTGGCCGGGTTCGTCACGGCGGGCATTACGCTGCCGTTTGTGGAATTTGTCGGCGGGGCGGATCGCGGCTTTGGCTTCCAGATGTTTACGCTGGTGTTAATTGCCTTCTTTATCGTCTCCACCCTGGTCACGCTGCGCAATGTCCATGAGGTCTTTTCCTCGGATAGTGACGCCTCTGCCGACGGCGCTCGCCTGACGCTGAAAGGGATTGTCGCGCTGATCTACAAAAACGATCAGCTCTCCTGTCTGCTTGGTATGGCGCTGGCCTATAACATTGCCTCAAACATCATTACCGGCTTTGCGATTTACTATTTCACCTACGTGATTGGCGATGCGGCGCTGTTCCCGTATTACCTGTCCTACGCCGGGGCGGCAAATTTACTGACGCTGATATTGTTCCCGCGGCTGGTGAATGCGCTCTCGCGCCGGGTACTGTGGGCCGGGGCATCGGTGCTGCCGGTTATCAGCTGCGCGGCGTTATTTGCCATGGCGCTGGCGGGCTATCATAACGCACCGATGATTGTGCTGGCAGGGATCTTCCTTAACGTCGGTACCGCGCTGTTCTGGGTGCTTCAGGTCATTATGGTGGCTGACACCGTCGACTACGGCGAGTATAAGCTCAACGTGCGCTGTGAAAGTATTGCCTATTCGGTACAAACAATGGTGGTAAAAGGCGGCTCGGCGTTTGCCGCATTCTTTATCGCCGTGGTGCTCGGGGTGATTGGCTATACGCCTAACGTGGCGCAGTCGGCGCAAACCATTCAGGGGATGCAGTTCATTATGATTGCGCTGCCGGTGCTGTTTTTCATCGTGACGCTGGTGCTTTATTACCGCTTCTATCGCCTGAATGGCGATATGCTGCGTAAGATTCAAATCCAGCTGCTGGATAAATACCGCAAAGTCCCGCAGCCGACGGTGACCCCGGAGAAACCGGCCATCGCGGTGGCAACGGCACGTGACGTAAAGGCATGAGCATGGAATGGTCGTCATGGATTGGTTATCTGGCCGCCAGCCTCACCACGCTCTCGTTTTTACCGCAGGCGATAAAGGTTATCGCCACGCGCAACACGCAGGGTATTTCCGGGCTGATGTACGTGATGTTTGTCTGCGGGCTGGTGATGTGGCTGGTTTATGGCCTGATGATTGAAGACGCGGCGGTAAGCATGGCGAATTTTCTGACGCTGGTGTTTGCTCTGCCGATTTTAATTATCAAGTTTCGTCGCGGGTAACGTGCGCCGCCATCCGGCCTACAACTCGATCCCGTAGGCCGGATAAGCGCTAACGCCATCCGGCAGATTTCAGTTGGCAACTGTGCCAGCGCGCCAGCAGCAGCACCGTCGTCAATGCGCCCAGCAGCGCACAGAACATGTCCGACTGGGTATCCCACGGGTCACCCTGAGTGCCAAGAAAATCGTCCGCGCCTTGCCCCATCGCCAGCGCCGCCCACCATTCAATCAGCTCGTAGGTGGCGCTGATCGCCAGCGCCACGCAGCACACCAGAAACGCCAGCATTTTTTCACCGCGTACAATGTGCCCGCGCAGCAGAATTTCGCGCGCCGCTAGCGCCGGTACCAGCCCCTGGAAGAAATGGCCGAGTTTGTCGTAGGGATTACGGCTCAGGCTCAGCCACTCCTGCACCTCAAACCCCAGCGGGACTTTCGCATAGGTATACTGGCCGCCGACCATCAAAATGACGGCATGCAGGAAAATCAGCAGATACAGCAGTGGCGTCAGCGGGTAGCGCTTTGCCGTTAACAGCAGCAGCGGGACCACAATAATCACCGGCGTCACCTCCATCAGCCAGGTCACTTTTTCTGCGGCGCTGACGCCGGTATACAGTAAGAACAGGCTCAGCAACAGGGCGCCAGCGGCTAATATCTGTGGGGGAACGGTACGGATCATCATGAATTCACGGCTAATAAGGGAAAACATCACTATTAACCGTTACGGCGAAAATTTCAACGTTGTCGCCGCCCGGCGGAGAATTGTCAACCTTGCGCTTACGGTTCAGTCATTTACCCATCCTGCTTTCGCTTATATACTCGTGCTTCTGCTATCAGCAACCAGACGGATTACATGTACCAACCTGTCGCACTATTTATCGGCCTGCGCTACATGCGCGGGCGAGCAGCGGACCGCTTTGGTCGCTTTGTTTCCTGGCTGTCAACTATCGGCATTACGCTTGGCGTGATGGCGCTGGTCACCGTACTTTCGGTGATGAACGGCTTTGAACGCGAGCTGCAAAACAACATCCTGGGGCTGATGCCGCAGGCCATTCTGAGCGCCGATCAGGGCTCACTCAATCCGCAAAAAATTCCGCAGGATAGCGTGAAGCTACAGGGCGTGACCCGCGTGGCACCGCTGACGACCGGCGACGTCGTGCTGCAAAGCGCGCGCAGCGTGTCGGTTGGCGTGATGCTGGGCATTGACCCTGCGCAGAAAGATCCGTTGACGCCATATCTGGTGAACGTTAAGCAAACCGACCTGGCGCCGGGCAAATACAACGTGATCCTGGGTGAACAGCTGGCAGGTCAACTGGGCGTGAATCGCGGCGATCAAATCCGCGTGATGGTGCCTTCGGCCAGCCAGTTCACGCCGATGGGGCGTCTGCCGAGTCAGCGTCTGTTCACGGTAATTGGCACCTTTGCGGCGAACAGTGAGGTCGACGGTTACCAGATGCTGGTCAACATTCAGGACGCTTCGCGCCTGATGCTTTACCCGCTGGGCAACATCACCGGCTGGCGTCTGTGGCTGGATAAACCGCTGCAGGTCGACACCCTTAGCCAGCAAACGCTGCCGGCAGGCACCAAATGGCAGGACTGGCGCGAGCGTAAAGGCGAGCTGTTCCAGGCCGTGCGCATGGAAAAAAACATGATGGGCCTGCTGCTCAGCCTGATCGTCGCCGTTGCCGCATTTAACATCATTACCTCGCTGGGGCTGATGGTGATGGAGAAGCAGGGCGAAGTGGCTATTCTGCAAACCCAGGGCCTGACGCCGCGGCAGATCCTTACCGTCTTTATGGTGCAGGGGGCCAGCGCGGGTATTATCGGCGCACTGTTAGGCGCGGTGCTTGGCGTGCTGCTGGCCAGCCAGCTCAATAATTTAATGCCGATTATCGGTGCGTTCCTCGACGGCGCGGCGCTGCCGGTTGCCATCGAGCCGCTGCAGGTTATCGTGATTGCGCTGGTGGCGATGGCCCTGGCGCTGTTGTCAACGCTTTACCCTTCCTGGCGCGCTGCCGCCACCCAACCCGCTGAGGCTTTACGTTATGAATAAGATCCTGTTGCAATGCGACAACCTGTGCAAACGCTATCAGGAAGGCTCGGTGCAGACTGACGTGCTGCACAACGTCAGCTTCAGCGTCGGCGAGGGGGAAATGATGGCGATTGTCGGCACCTCCGGCTCGGGCAAAAGTACGCTGCTGCACCTGCTGGGCGGCCTGGACACGCCGACCAGCGGTGATGTGATTTTCAGCGGCCAGCCGATGAGCAAACTGTCGTCGGCGGCAAAAGCCGAACTGCGCAACCAGAAGCTCGGCTTTATTTACCAGTTCCACCACCTGCTGCCAGACTTCACGGCGCTTGAAAACGTGGCGATGCCGCTGCTGATTGGCAAGAAAAAAGCGGCAGAAATTAACACCCGCGCGCTGGAAATGCTCAATGCGGTCGGCCTGGCGCATCGCGCCAGCCATCGTCCATCGGAGCTGTCCGGCGGCGAACGTCAGCGCGTCGCGATCGCCCGCGCGCTGGTCAATAACCCGCGTCTGGTGCTGGCGGATGAGCCGACCGGCAACCTGGATGCCAAAAATGCCGATAGCATCTTCAAACTGCTTGGCGAACTGAATCAGTCTCAGGGCACCGCTTTTCTCGTCGTGACCCACGATTTGCAGCTGGCGAAACGTATGGGGCGTCAGCTTGAGATGCGCGACGGCCACCTGAGCGACCAACTGACCCTGATGGGAGCGCATTAATGGCTCCTTCGCTGTCGTTACTGATCGGCCTGCGCTTTAGCCGCGGGCGTCGGCGCAGCGGCATGGTGTCGCTGATTTCCGTTATCTCAACCGTTGGCATTGCGCTGGGCGTAGCGGTACTGATCGTCGGGCTAAGCGCGATGAATGGCTTTGAGCGCGAGCTGAACAACCGCATTCTGGCGGTGGTACCGCACGGCGAAATTGAGGCGGTCAACCAGCCGTGGAACCACTGGCAGAGCGTGTTACCGAAAGTTGAAGCGGTGAGGGGCATTGAGGCCGCCGCGCCGTACATCAACTTTACCGGTCTGGTGGAGAGCGGCAGCAATCTGCGCGCGATTCAGGTTAAAGGCGTGGATCCACAGCAGGAAACCCGACTGAGCGCGCTACCGCGCTTTGTGCAGGCCGATGCCTGGGCCAACTTTAAAGCCGGTGAACAGCAAATTATTCTCGGCAAAGGCGTTGCCGATGCGCTAAAGGTCAAAGCCGGTGACTGGGTATCGATAATGATCCCCAACTCCAACCCTGAACACAAGCTGCTGCAGCCAAAACGCGTGCGTCTGCACGTGACCGGCATTCTGCAGCTGAGCGGCCAGCTTGACCATAGCTTCGCCATGATCCCGCTCCTGGATGCTCAGCAGTATCTCGATATGGGCGAGAGCATTTCCGGTATCGCCATCAAAGTGAACGACGTGTTTAACGCCAATAAACTGGTGCGCGACGCGGGCGAGGTGACGAATAACTACGTCTATATCAAAAGCTGGATTGGCACCTACGGCTATATGTACCGCGATATCCAGATGATCCGTGCGATCATGTATCTGGCGATGGTACTCGTGATAGGTGTGGCTTGCTTCAACATCGTGTCGACGTTAGTGATGGCCGTTAAAGATAAAAGTAGCGATATTGCGGTGCTGCGCACACTGGGTGCCAAAGACGGGCTGATTCGCGCAATTTTCGTGTGGTATGGTTTATTGGCCGGTTTGCTGGGCAGCATCTGCGGTGTGGTTATCGGGGTGCTGGCATCCCTGTATCTGACCGGCATTATTAACGTGATTGAAAAACTGATTGGTCACCGATTCTTGTCGGGTGACATTTATTTTATCGACTTCCTGCCGTCTGAACTGCACTGGCTGGATGTCGTTTATGTGCTGGTCACGGCACTGTTGCTGAGTCTGCTGGCAAGCTGGTATCCCGCCCGCCGCGCCAGCCGTATCGACCCTGCGAGGGTGCTGAGTGGCCAGTAATTTGACGTCCTGACCACGCGGCGTTGCTGCTGCGTGCGTCAGTTAGAGGAATTGATCATGATGCATTATGGATTTGACATTGGCGGCAGCAAAATCGCGCTGGGCGTATTTGATTCATCGCGCCAGCTTCAGTGGGAAAAACGCATTCCGACGCCGACAGAGAGCTATGAACGCTTTCTTGAGGCGGTGACCGGCCTGGTGGCGGAGGCTGACGAACGCTTTCACTGCCGGGGCTCTGTCGGTATCGGTATTCCCGGTATGCCGGAAACCGAAGACGGTACGCTGTACGCGGCGAACGTGCCAGCGGCGACCGGACGCCCGCTGCGCGCGGACCTGAGCAGGCTACTGGAACGTGACGTACGGCTCGACAACGACGCCAACTGCTTTGCCATCTCCGAGGCCTGGGACGACGAGTTTACCCAGTACCCGCTGGTGATGGGGCTGATTCTCGGCACCGGCGTGGGTGGCGGCATCGTACAGAACGGTAAATCGATTACCGGGCATAGCTATATCACCGGCGAGTTTGGCCATATTCGTCTGCCGGTCGATGCGCTGGAAGTCGTGGGGCGTGATTTTCCGCTCGTCCGCTGCGGCTGCGGCCAGCTTGGCTGCATTGAAAACTATTTATCCGGTCGCGGGTTTGCCTGGCTGTATAACCATTTTTATCAACAGTCGCTCACTTCACCGGAGATTGTGGCCCTGTGGCAGCAGGGAGATGAAAAGGCGCGTGAACACGTTGAACGCTACCTGGATCTGCTTGCCGTCTGCCTGGGCAATATACTGACCATTGTCGACCCGGATCTGCTGGTGCTCGGCGGTGGGCTATCAAACTTTTCAGCGATCGCCGATGGACTAGCGCACCGCCTACCGCGTCATTTACTGCCTGTAGCCCGCACGCCGCGTATTGAACGCGCGCGCCACGGCGATGCAGGGGGAATGCGCGGCGCTGCGTTCCTTCATCTGACCAACTAACATGGAGTAGATATGCAGTCGCGCCGCTTACATCGATTGAGCCGTTTCCGTCGGAATAAACGTCAACTGCGCCAGCGTCTGCGCCAGCGTATTTTTTTCACGGACAGGGTGATGCCAGAACAGATGGATAAACCAAGAGTACTTGTGCTTACGGGCGCGGGGATTTCGGCAGAGTCGGGTATTCGGACCTTCCGCGCGGCGGATGGCTTATGGGAAGAACACAAGGTTGAGGATGTGGCGACGCCGGAAGGCTACGCGCGCGATCCGCAGCTGGTGCAACATTTCTATAATGCCCGTCGTCGCCAGCTTCAGCAGCCGGAGATTGCGCCCAACGCGGCGCACCTGGCGCTGGCCCGGCTGGAAGCGGCGCTTGGCGAGAACTTTATGCTGGTGACGCAGAACATCGATAACCTGCACGAGCGCGCGGGCAATCACAACGTGCTGCATATGCACGGCGAGCTGCTGAAGGTGCGCTGTACCCAAAGCGGCCAGGTGTTCGACTGGCCGGGGGATTTAACGGTGGAGGACCGCTGCCACTGCTGCCAGTTCCCGGCGCCGCTGCGCCCGCATATCGTCTGGTTTGGCGAGATGCCGTTCGAGATGGACCATATCTACCTTGCGCTGTCGATGGCCGATATTTTTATCGCTATTGGCACTTCTGGCCACGTCTACCCGGCGGCGGGTTTTGTGCACGAGGCGAAACTGCACGGTGCGCATACCGTTGAGCTGAATCTTGAACCGAGCCAGGTGGGCAGCGAGTTTGAGGAGAAGCATTACGGTCTGGCGAGCGAAGTGGTCCCAGCCTACGTCGACGCGCTGCTGAAATCGCTGTAAACGTTCGGGCGCCCGCGACAACTCGCCGGGCGCCCGAAAATTAACTTTCTGCGTAGTAAAATTCTCCCTCCAGCAGTGATGCGCTGTTCAGGCCGACAAAGACCCTGAACCTGCCGTACTCCAGCCGAACATCGCCTTCGGCATCGTAGAAGCCAAGATCGTGCGGCGTTATCTCAAAGTGAACCACCTGCGTTTCACCTGCGGCGAGCATCACCTGGGTAAAGCCTTTCAGCTGCAGGGCGGGGCGGGCGATGCTGGCGACACAATCATGAAGATACAACTGGAGGGTTTCGAGGCCGTCAACGTCAGACGTATTGTGAGCTGCCACGCTCACCATGACCGTCCCTCCGGGCAGCAGACGGGGCGTCACGTGAAGATCGCTAAGGCGCGTCTCGTGCCACGATAGGCCAAAACCAAAGGGAAACAGCGGCGCGTTCGGGCAGTCCAGATATTTGGACAGAAAGCGCGGGCTATGGTCGGACTGATGCGCCGGTCGGCCGGTATTCAGCGCGTTGTAATAGACCGGCATCTGGCCGTTGGCATAAGGGAAACTCATCGACAGCCGTCCGGAAGGGTTGCGTTTGCCGCTGAGTATATCGACCAGCGCGTGGCTGCCCTCAATGCCGGGGAACCAGGCCTCGACGATGGCATCAACGTGGTCGACAACGTCGGTCAGCACCAGCGGTCTGCCGTTAAACAGGATCAGCACGGTTTTCTTTGCCACGGCGGCGATCTGCTGAATAAATTCGACCTAGTGGCGGGGCAGATGCAGGTCGGTGCGGCTGGCGGCTTCGCCGCTCTGCATCATATGTTCCCCCATCGCCAGCAGGACCACATCGGCCTGACGCGCGTAGTCCAGCGCGCGCTCAAGCTCCTGTGCTCGCTCGTTATCGGTCAGGCAGCGGGTTTGTTCTACCTGGTGCGTTGCGCCAAATTCGCCGAGAAAACCGTAGTCCAGCAGCAGGTCGCAGCCCGGCGTTACGCACAGGTTGCCGTCGGGGATGGCCTCTTGCTGCGCGGTCTTAAGCGTCGTACAGCGCGATTTCTCGCCGTAAACGGCCCACAGCCCAAAGATATCCGGGTTGTCGGCATAAGGGCCAATCAGCGCAACGCGCGTTGTCGCCGGGTTAAACGGCAGCGTCTGACGATCGTTTTTGAGCACCACCAGCGATTTCCCCGCCGTCTCTCGGGCAAGGCGCAGATGCTCCGGGTGATAGCAGCAGCGCTGCTCGCCCTCGGGGGTGACGCCGCGATACGGATCGTCGAATAACCCCAGCTTCTGCTTCAGCCGCAGCACGCGCAGGACGGCGTCATCCAGCGCGCGTTCGCTGATTTTTCCGGCCGCCAGCAGCGGCTTCAGGCCGTTGGCATAGCAGGCGGTTTTCATGTCGATATCCAGCCCGGCGTTGAACGCGATCGCGCAGGCGTCCTGTTCATCGGCCGCGACGCCGTGCGCAATCAGCTCTTTCACGGCGGCATAGTCGGCAATGGTGATCCCCTGAAACCCCCAGCGCTCGCGCAGCAGGGTTTTCAATAGCCATGGGTTGGCGGTGGCGGGAACGCCGTCAACGGTGTTGAAGGACGTCATCACCATCTCGCAGCCCGCGTCAATGGCGGCCTGGAAGGGCGGGAAATAGTCTTCGAACAGGCTCTGGTGCGACAGCTCGACGGTATTGTAGTCGCGACCGCCGATCGGCGCGCCGTAGCCGGCAAAATGCTTCACGCAGGCGGCCAACCCTTGCTGCGTGGGCATATCCTGCTGGAAACCCTCAACGCTGGCGCGCACGTACTGTGTGTTCAGAAACACATCTTCGCCGGTTGACTCCATGCAGCGGCCCCAGCGCGCATCGCGCACCAGGTCGGCCATTGGCGCAAAGGTCACATGGCTACCGGCGCTGGCGGCTTCTCTCGCCGCCACGACGCAGCACTGACGGATCAGCGCGGGCGACCAGCTGCAGCCGAGCGCCAGCGGGATCGGGAAGATCGTCCGGTAGCCGTAAATCACGTCGGCCATAAACAGCAGCGGTATCTTTAGCCGACTGTTTTGCAGGTGTTTGCGCTGGATTTCGCGCGTTTTCACCGCACCGGAGACGTTCAGCACCGAACCGACGTTATCCACCACCGCCTGCGCGATACCCAGCTTCGCCTTCGGCCCCACGGTCAGCTGGGGCTCATCAAGGAAAAATTCCCCGGACAACTGCACCAGCTGGCCTATTTTTTCGTCCAGCGTCATCTGCGCCAGCAGCGCGTGAAGGGAGGTCATTGGGGCTCCTGGTCAGCGTTGCGTTCTGCCGCCAGCGCGGCGCGCTCGGCCATTTTGAACCACGGATACCAGAGCAGCGGCGAAAGAATCAGCTGCAGGAACAGGTGCAGGGCGATAATTGATGTCGCGCCGCCTACCGCAGCGAAGAAGCCGACCGGCAGGCCAAAGAGGGTCTGAGCCCCCACGATTTTGGCCACCAGCCCCAGTTTGATCAGCAGCCACGCAATGACGATGGCGATGGCGTTGTTGGTCACAAACGGCACCATCAGGCGGTAGTTCATCACCAGCGGCGTACCGAAGATCACCGGTTCGGTGATGCCGAACAGCGCGGGCATCAGCGCCAGCCTGCCCATCTGGTTAAACTGTTTGCTTTTTGACAGACACATCAACAGTACCAGCCCCAGCGCCAGCCCGCTCCAGGTCACGATGTTAAAGAACGCCAGCCCGAGCACGTTGGGCATTTCCAGACCGTTACGCCACGCGTCAAGGTTTTCGAGATCCATCGCCAGCCAGATGGGGGTCACCAGCGGCAGCACCACGTTGGTGCCGTGAATACCGAGAAACCACATCAGCTGCATGACCAGCGTGACCAGCAGGAACGCCCAGAGGCTACCGCCCAGCCCTTTCAGCGGTTGCTGGATAAGGGTATAGATGCACTGGTGAATGTTTTCCCACGGTGTTGCCACAAAGAGGCGGTTAATCAGCAGAAACACAATACCCACCAGCACGAACGGAAACAGGCCTTCGAACACCCGGCCAATCATCGGCGGCACGCCTTTTGGCAGACGCAGCGTCCAGCCGCGCTGGATGGTAAAGATAAACAGACGCCCGACGCCCAGGCCAATCAGCATCGCGGAAAAAACACCCTGTACACCGAGCCAGGTCAGGGGAATGGCGGTAATTGCGCCGCTATCGTCCGCCATCGGCGTCACGATTAAAAAGGCCATGACAGCCGCCACGCCGCTTAGCGTACTGTCCGTGTCGACGTTGTACTGCCGGACCAGGTTGCGCGCCATGAAGAACGTAACGTAAATGGCCAGGATGCCTAGCGTGCTGGTCGTGACGTTGTTAAACACCGGCATCATGCTGCTGCTGACAAAAAATTGATGCACGCTGTCGATAGGCAGCACCATCAGGAGCACGCTGAGCGATCCGATGAGCGTAATTGCGACGGTAGAGACCATCGAAATAGAGATGGCCTGTAGCCATGGGCTTTTCCCGAGCCAGACAATAAGAGGATTTATTTTATGAAAGGTTTTTTCTAATTTATTCATGAGGTTAATGATAAGTGGTCAGGTCGTCGGGTATTTTTGTTTTAATTGGCTCGGGATAATGTTAAGTCCATCAATATTTTTCTGCGCTGACGTGTCCATTTACATCGCCAGACAGGAATAGGTAGGCGGGAATGGTGCGTAATTACTATTTATCTTATTGAAATAATGATGAAAAAACGTGTTCCTTAGTGGTGCCTTTGCGTGCTGGCAATCCGAGGAAATCGCGTTATGCTGTTTCTCTGAACCGCAGGGAGGCTGCCATGATTTACCGTTCGGTTGTCCACTTAATAAATGAATATATTGATACGTCGAACCGGCGGGAGGGCGATGCGCTACCGGCGGAAAAATCGCTCGCTGCGCATTTTAAGGTGTCGCGAAATACGCTGCGTAAAGCGCTGGCGGTGCTGGAAGCGGAAGGCATTATTGAAAAACGGCAGGGCGCCGGCAGTATTATTCGCCACAAAAAAACGGTGGCCTGGCTGAATGGATTTATGGGTTTTAGCGAGATTGCCCGCATTCAAGGCAAACCGGCGGTCAGCCGCGTGCTGAGCTTTGAGGTGATCCCGGCAGTGGAGAATATTGCCGGTTGGCTACAGTGTGACCCGGGTGAGCCGTTGTTCCACGTGAAGCGGATTCGCACTATGGATAAAACCCCAATGCAGTTGGAGGAAACCTGGCTGTCGGCGCTGCGTTTTCCTCGTTTGACGCTGGAGCACATGAACCACTCAAAGTTCGACTTCTTCGAACAAGAGTGCGGTATTACCATCGCCGGCTGTTACGAGACGTTTTCTACCACTTTAGCTCGCCGAGACGTGGCGCGGATGCTCAATCTGAGCGAAAAGGACCCGGTGATTCGTATCGAAACGCAGGCCGTGGAACCCTCGGGCAGGCCGCTCGACTATTCGGTACTGTATAACAATAACGATGAATTTCGGGTGCGCTATTTCTACCCGCGGGTGAGGTGAGCGTCGGGACGCACGGTGTCCCGACGCGTGGACGCTTAACGTCCGGCTTTCAGTTTCTGATAATACTGTTCATACAGCGCGCTGGCGTTGCCGACGTCGTTCTGCCACTCGCCTTTCTGAATGGTTTCGGCGTCAGGGTAGAGCGACTTATCGTTGGCCACCTCCGGGCTCAGCAGTTTGCGTGCCGCCAGGTTAGGCGTCGGGTAGCCGATGGTTTCCGCAACCTGTTTTGCCACGTCCGGGCGCAGCAGGAAGTTAATCAGCTTCAGCGCGCCCTCTTTATTTTTGGCATTGGCCGGAATCGACAGGCTGTCCATCCAGAAGATACCGCCTTCTTTCGGCCACACGATTTCCAGCGGCGTGCCCGCCTGGCGAGCCACGAACGCCGAACCGTTCCAGACCATACCGAGGTTAACTTCGCCTTCCATATACGGGTTCGCCGGGTTGTCGGAGTTGAACGCGGCAACGTTCGGCATCAGTTTTTTCAGCTCGTTATAGGCGGCTTCAATCTCTTTCGGATCCGTCGTGTTGCCAGAGTAGCCGAGCTTGCGCAGAGCAACCTGGAACACTTCGCGCGCATCGTCGGTCAGCAGCAGGCTGCTTTTGTATTCCGGCTTCCACAGGTCGGCCCAGCTGGTGACGCTTTTCGGATCGATGGCATCGCTGTTGACGCCGATCGCCGTTGCGCCCCAGATGTACGGAATAGAGTAGTCGTTGTTCGGGTCAAACGGCTTGTTGAGCATCTCTGGGTCAAGATTGCTGAAGTTGCTCAGTTGGGTTTTATCGATCTTCTGAATCATCCCTTCTTTGCGCATTTTGTCGACAAAGTAGGTGGACGGCACCACCAGATCATAGGCACCGTCTTTATAGGTTTTAAGCTTGGCGTACATGGTTTCATTCGACTCGTAGGTCGAATAGATAACCTTGATGCCGGTCTCTTTGGTGAACTGTTCCAGCAGTCCGGGCGGAACGTATTCCGTCCAGTTATAGAAATACAGCGTTTTGCTATCGTCCGCGTGGGCTGCGCTCATGCCGAGCGCTAAAGCACCTGCCGCGAGCAGGTGGCGTGACCATTTCATCATTTTACGTCCCCTGAGTTGTGCGCCTGACCTTCAGGCCCTTGGTTTTATCACGAGCAATCAGCTGGCTGGCAATCACCATGACCAGCGACAGAACCAGCAGAATCGTTGCCAGCGCGTTCACTTCCGGCGACACGCCGACTTTCACCATTGAATAAATCTTCAGCGGCAGAATTTCGTAGCTGGGCCCGGTAACGAACGACGAGACCACGACATCATCCATCGACAGGGTGAAGCTCAGCAGCCAGCCCGCCGCCACCGCCGGCATCGCCAGCGGCAGAATAATTTTCCACAGGATAGTCAGCTCGCTGGCCCCCAGATCTTTTGCCGCCTCCAGCATGCGTACGTCAAAGCCCTTCAGACGGGAGAAGACGGTGACCACCACGAACGGCAGGCAGAAGGTGATGTGGGAGAACAGCAGCGACCAGAAGCCGAGCTGGATCCCAAGCAGCATAAACAGCACCAGCAGCGAGATAGCCATGACGATATCTGGCGACATCATCACCACGAACAGCATGCCGCTGACGAACGGTTTACCGCGGAAGCGATAGCGATACAGCGCCACGGCGGTTAACGAGCCGATGAGCGTGGCGGCGGTCGCGGAGAAAATCGCCATCGTCAGCGAGTGCTGGGCCGCCTGCAGCAGGCTATCGTTGTTCATCAACAGGCTGTACCACTGGGTGGTAAAACCCTGCCAGTTGATCCCGAAACGCGAACTGTTAAACGAGTTCACGATCAAAATGATAATCGGAATATAAAGATACGCATAAATGGCGGTCATAAAGCCGCCGCGCAGCAGTCGACCTATCATTCCAGCTCCACCTTTTTATTGAGCAGGCGCGACGCGCGCCAGTACACCAGCAGCATCAGCCCCATCACCACCGTCAGCGTTATGCTGGTGGCCGCGCCAAACGGCCAGTCGCGAATGTTGAGGAACTGGCTCTTAATGACGTTACCAATCAGCAGGTTTTTCGCCCCGCCCATGAGATCGGAGACGTAGAAGAGGCCCATCGCCGGCAGCATCACCAGCAGACAGCCCGCAATAATACCCGGCATGGTAAGCGGAATAATAATGCGAATGAAGGTTTGCAGCTTGCTGGCGCCAAGGTCTTTAGCGGCTTCCAGCAGCGGTTTATCGAGCTTTTCGATGCTGGAATAGAGCGGCATCACCATAAACGGCAGCAGGATGTACACCAGGCCGATGATCACGGCGCTGGGGGTGAACATAATCCGCATTGGCGTATCAATGATGCCAAGCCACAGCAGAAATTCGTTGAGGTAGCCTTTGGTGCTGAGGAAGATTTTCAGCCCGTAGATGCGAATCAGCGAGTTGGTCCAGAAGGGCACGATCAGCAGAAACAGCAGCAGCGGGCGCACTTTCTGCGGCAGCCGGGCCAGGAACCAGGCAAACGGATAGCCCAGTACCAGGCACGCCAGCGTGGCGATGGCCGCCATGTTCAGCGAGTGCAGTAGCACCTGCGCGTAGAGCGGATCGAGCAGACGCGTATAGTTGTCCAGCGTGAACACCATCTGAACAAAGTTGGCATCGTCACGGGTCAGGAAGCTGGTGACGATGATCATCAGGTTGGGCAGGAACACGAACAGCACAAGCCAACCGACAATTGTGGCAATCACCACATTCTGGAATTTACTTGTGCTCTTCATCAGCCAGTACGACCTCCCAGCTTTCGACCCAGTTAATCGCCATTTTCTGGTCCAGCGAGTGGTCAAAGTCCGGATCGTCTTCGTTAAAGAACTCGCTGACCATCACCATCTTGCCGTTTTCCAGCTCAACGACCGACTCCAGCGTCATCCCTTTATAGTTACGCTCACGGATGTAGCCAATCAGTCCTTCCAGTTCATTGCCGTCGTGGATCTCCTCGACGCGCAGATCTTCCGGGCGCAACAGAACGTTGAGCTTTTGTCCCGGAACAACCGGGAAGTTGACGTAGATATTGCATTCACGGCCTTCGACGTTGGCGCGTACCCGCAGATCGTCAAGACGTGCGATCACGGTCGCATCGAACAGGTTGATCTCGCCAATAAAGCCGGCGACAAACAGGTTTTTCGGCTCTTCGTAGATTTCACGCGGCGTACCGTCCTGCTCGATTTTGCCGTCGCGCATGACCACGATACGGTCGGACATCGTCAGCGCTTCTTCCTGATCGTGGGTAACGAACACGAAGGTGATACCGAGCTTACGCTGCAACGCCTTCAGTTCGTTTTGCATCTGTTTACGCAGCTTGTAGTCAAGCGCAGAGAGCGATTCGTCGAGCAGCAGCAGGCTTGGCTTATTGACTACCGCACGGGCGATCGCGACGCGCTGCTGCTGGCCGCCGGAGAGCTGGTGTGGCTTGCGCTGGGCAAACTCTTCCAGCTGTACCATCCGCAGGGCGTCGTGCACGCGTGGCGCAATTTCGCTCGCCGGCGTTTTCTGCATACGCAGGCCAAACGCGACGTTATCGAAAACGGTCATATGCGGAAACAGCGCGTAGCTCTGAAATACGGTATTAACGTGGCGATCTTCGGCCGGAACGCGGGTGATATCCTGGTTTTCCAGGTGGATCTGCCCTGCGTCAACGCTTTCAAGCCCGGCGATCAGGCGTAGTACGGTCGTTTTGCCGCAGCCAGAAGGGCCAAGCAGCGTGAGGAACTCACCGTTATTGATGGTCAAATCGAGATCCGAAATGACCGTTTTACCATCGAAGTCCTTGCGAATCCCCACCAGTTCGACCAGCGGCGACAGCGAACGCGATTTTGTGTTCAATTTATTACTCTGTCCCATGTAAACGCACCGTGGATACACATCATCTTCGATCGACGGTATCGCTTCCCGATGCGGGGTTTGTGGTTAACCACCTTTAGACGTTTAGAGGTCTGATTCGTATTAATAAGGGCTGGCATTCTACGGCAAACGTACTCAATCGCCAATCCTTGTTAAACTTCCTATAGGAATATCTGACGATTAGATGCCGTTCGGGGAAAAAAAGTCGCCTTTGACGGGCTAAAAGTGACCTGACGCAATATTTGTCTTTTATGGCTTATTGATAATGTTGTCACAAAAAGTGAGGGTGGCTACATGGATAAATTGCTTGAGCGTTTTTTGCAGTACGTTTCTCTGGACACGCAATCGAAGCCCGGCGTGCGTCAGGTGCCGAGTACCGAAGGGCAGTGGAAACTGTTACATCTGCTCAAAGAGCAATTGGAAACGATGGGGCTGGTTAACGTCACGTTGAGCGAAAAGGGCACCGTCATGGGGACTCTGCCGGCCAACGTCAGCGGCGACATTCCGGCGATTGGTTTTATCTCCCATGTGGATACCGCCCCGGACTTTAGCGGTAAAAACGTTAACCCGCAGATCGTGGAAAACTACCGCGGCGGCGATATCGCGCTGGGTATCGGCGACGAAGTGCTGTCACCGGTGATGTTCCCGGTGCTGCATCAGTTGCTGGGGCAGACGCTGATCACCACCGATGGTAAAACGCTGCTCGGCGCCGATGATAAAGCAGGGATCGCCGAAATCATGACCGCGCTGGCGGTGCTGAAAGAGAAAAATATCCCGCACGGCGACATTCGCGTGGCCTTCACGCCGGACGAAGAAGTGGGCAAAGGGGCAAAACATTTCGACGTTGAGGCTTTTAACGCTCAGTGGGCCTACACCATTGACGGCGGCGGCGTGGGCGAGCTGGAGTACGAAAACTTTAATGCCGCATCGGTGACGATCAAGATTGTCGGTAATAACGTCCACCCGGGAACCGCGAAAGGAGTGATGGTCAACGCGCTGTCGCTGGCGGCGCGCATTCATGCGGAAGTGCCCGCCGATGAAAGCCCGGAAAAAACCGAAGGCTATGAAGGTTTTTACCATCTGACCAGCATCAAAGGTTCGGTAGATCGCGCCGAGATGCACTACATTGTGCGCGACTTTGAACGTAAGCAGTTTGAAGCCCGTAAGCGCAAGATGATGGAAATCGCCAAAAAGGTCGGCAAAGGCCTGCACCCGGATTGCTATATTGAACTGATCATTGAAGACAGCTATTACAATATGCGCGAGAAGGTGGCGGAGCATCCGCATATCGTCGAGATTGCTCAGCAGGCGATGCGCGACTGCGATATTGAGCCGGATCTCAAGCCGATTCGCGGCGGCACCGACGGCGCGCAGCTCTCCTTTATGGGGCTACCGTGTCCGAACATTTTCACCGGCGGCTATAACTACCACGGCAAGCATGAATTTGTGACCCTGGAAGGGATGGAGAAAGCGGTGCAGGTGATTGTGCGTATCGCTGAGCTGACGGCCCAGCGCGGCTAACCGTCAAAGAAAACCCGGCGTAGATTCGCGCTGGGTTTTTATGTAGGCCGGATGGCGGCGTAAACGCCTTATCCGGCCTACTATCGGTATAGATTCGGTGGTTTATTCTGCAAAGAACCAGTAGCCGCTGTTGACCAGCGCAGCCAGCAGCGCCAGGAACGATGGATCGTCCAGCGCTTCACCAAAATGCTGGCTTTCCAGCATGATGCTGCCCGCCATCGCATCCAGCGCCTGATGGTGCGGAGAATCCACCTTCTCGCCGTTGACGAAGAAATCATCGCCGATACGGATCACCCGCAGCCCGCCCAGACGCTGAAGCATGTCGCCTTGCTGCAAGGCATCGTAGATTTCATCCGGCTGGTACGGCGGCTCCGGCGGCGCAATATCCAGCTCGTGGCGCGACTGGCTGATAAATTCGCCCAGCCACTGCTGGAAGTGCTCCGGCTGCTGAATTAATCCCAGCATCATCTCGCGAAGGCTGTCGACTTCCTGTGGCAGTAAGTCTGCCGGATGATCGCGCGAGGGCACGTCCGGATCGCTGTAGTGCTGGTTGCCCAAGTCGCGCTGCAGAATGTAGTCGGCAAAGCCGCTGATCAGCTCACGGCTGTTCGGCGAACGGAAGCCTACAGAGTAGTTAAGCGAGTTTTCCAGCGCGTAGCCTTCATGCGGGAATCCTGGCGGGATGTAAAGAATGTCGCCCGGCTCCATCTCTTCATCAATGATGGCGTCAAACGGCTGCACCTGCAGCAGGTCAGGGTGCGGGCAGTGCTGTTTAAGGGCGGTTTTCTCGCCTACGCGCCAGCGGCGGCGGCCGGTCCCCTGGATAATAAAGACATCGTACTGATCGACATGCGGGCCAACGCCGCCGCCGGGTACCGAGAAAGAGATCATCAGATCGTCAATACGCCAATCGGGCAGGGCGCGGAATGGACGCATCAGCGCGCTGGACGGTTCGTGCCAGTGATCGACGGCCTGCACCAGCAGCGACCAGTTGCTCTCGCCGAGGTGGTCGAAGCTTTCGAACGGGCCGTGGCTCACCTGCCAGTCGCCGTCGAGATGGCTAACCAGGCGGCTATCGACCTCATTTTCCATCGCCAGACCCGCCAGTTCATCCGGTGAAATGGGGTCAATAAAGTTGGCGAAGCCGCGTTTAAGAACGACCGGGCGCTTTTGCCAGTAGCGAGCCAGAAAATCGGCCCAGTTTAACGTTAAGTGGTATTCCATATGACTATTTCCGCAGCAGAGATATGTCCTGGATTATACATCTTATTCACAAAACTACCTTGCTGCGGAAACAGAATTTACCCTTCGTGACTGTCCAGGTTCTGGTGGCCGAAGATAACCTCCATTTTCGCCCCGCCGAGCAGGCTATCGTGGGCAGCGATATGGCCGTCATACTGTTCAACAATATCGCGAGCGACGGCGAGGCCAACGCCCTGACCTGGACGCATGGTATCGGCGCGCTGACCGCGGTCGAAGACGATATCACGCTTGCTCTGTGGAATACCGGGGCCGTCATCCTCAACGATAATGTGCAGGTAATCGTCGGTCTGGCGGGCGGACACTTCCACAAACTCCAGGCAGTATTTACAGGCGTTATCCAGCAGGTTGCCCATGACTTCCATAAAGTCATTTTGTTCACCGGCAAAGGTTATCTCCGGCGAAATATCCAGCGTGATGTTCACCCCTTTACGCTGATAGACTTTATTCAGCGCCGAGGTCAGGCTGTCTAGCAGCGGCGCAACCGGGTGCAGCTCGCGGCTGACCAGGGTGCTGTCGGTACGCATGCTGGCACGGTGCAGGTAGTAGCCGATTTGCTGCGAGATACGGCTGATTTGCTCCAGCATAACCGGCTCGGCTTCACTGACGGTGATTTTCTCGCTGCGCAGCGAACGTAGCGAGCTTTGCAGCACCGCCAGCGGCGTTTTCAGACTGTGCGTCAGGTCGGTTAGGGTGGTGCGATATTTGTCATAGCGCTCGCGTTCGCTTTTCAGCAGTCGGTTCAGGTTGCGTACCAGGCTGGTGAGCTCGCGGGTGGTATCGGGATTAAGATGCTCACGGTGGTGCTCTTCCAGTTCGCGCACTTCGCGGGTGAGGTCGGCAATCGGGCGCAGGCTCCAGTGAGCGGCTATCCACAGCAGCGGAATGACCAGCAGCAGGTTGGCGGCAACCACGTAGGAGAACCAACTCCAGACCATATAGGAGCGTTTCAGCTCTATCGGAATGGTGTCGATGACCACGATCACCAGCGCGGGCATCAGGCTGGTGGCCGGGTAGCTGTTGACCGCCACCGAGTGGGTCATTTCTGAGTCGTCCCCCTGTTCACGCATCTCGGTGAGCTCTTTTTGCATCTCATGATCGTTGCGCAGCAGCGTGCTGGTAGAGTTGACGTCGGCTTCAATTTCATAAAAACCGTTGCCCCGCAGCCACTCCGGCTGAATACGTTTGGTCAACCACGGCAGGTCTTTTTGCTGCCACAGCAGCTGGCCTTTGTCGTTGTAGATCAACGCTACCGTAGGGCTTTGCATATTGAGATTGTCGGGAATATCAACGCTCAGCGCATTGTTTTCCCATTTTGCCAGGGTATAGAACAGGTTGCTCTCGCCGCGCAGCAGACGAAAAGTGGTTTTATCAAAACTGACGCTGTAGCCGACCAGCGCCACCATGCCGTAGGCCAGCGACAGCACGATAACCACGGCAGCCGTCGCCAGCAGAAAACGCATCCGCAGCGACAGCGGCAGAATATGCCGACGAATATGCTTCATTCGCGTAGTTCGAACAGGTAGCCCTGACCGCGCACGGTAATAATCACGTCGTGCGGATACTGGGCCTGAATTTTCTTACGCAGACGCCCCATCAGCACATCAATCGTGTGGCTTTCGCGCAGTTCGGCGTCAGGGTAGAGCTGAAGCATGAGAGAATCTTTACTGACCACCTTGCCATTGTTGCGGATCAGCGTTTCCATAATGGTGTATTCGAAGGCGGTGAGTTTGATCACTTCTTCATTAATGGACAGCTCGCGGCGCGACAGGTCAACCTGGAACGGCGGCAGAGATATCACCTGCGACGCGTGGCCGCTATTACGGCGCATCAGCGCCTGCATGCGGGCGGCGACCTCTTCAATATGGAACGGTTTGGTCACGTAATCATCAGCACCGGCGCTCAGAACTTCCACCTTATCCTGCCAGCTCTCACGGGCCGTCAGCACCAGAATCGGCAGTGAGATATCGTGGCTGCGCCAGCGGCGAATCAGCGACAGGCCATCTTCATCCGGCAGGCCCAGATCGACAATCGCAATATCGGGGAGGTGCTCGCCTAAATAATAATCTGCTTCCTTCGCGTCTTCTGCGGCATCCACCTGATGGCCCATTTCCTGGAGCTGAACTTTCAGATGGTGACGTAACAGAGCGTTGTCCTCTACGACGAGTACGCGCATGCTGTTTCTCCATTAAATTAGTGACATGAATAGTTTAACGCTGATTATGTCGCGATGGAGATAAACATTTCTTAAATTACAGGAAAAGTCCCTAATGCTGTAGGCCGGATAAGGAATGCCCTCTCCTTCGGAAAGAAGGAGAGGAGGAGACGGGATTATTTCAGCTCGTCGACCATGGTGATGGCGCGGCCGATATAGTTAGCCGGTGTCATCGCCTTGAGGCGGGTTTTCTCTTCTTCCGGCAGCGCAAGGCCGTCGATGAACTGTTTCATGCCTTCAGCGTCAACGCGTTTGCCGCGGGTCAGTTCTTTCAGCTTCTCGTACGGCTTCTCGATGCCGTAGCGACGCATAACGGTCTGGATAGGCTCGGCCAGTACTTCCCAGTTGTGATCCAGCTCGTCGAGCAGACGATCGCGGTTCACTTCCAGCTTGCTCACGCCCTTCAGCGTAGACTGGTAGGCGATCAGCGCGTAGCCGATACCCACGCCCAGGTTACGCAGCACGGTGGAGTCGGTCAGATCGCGCTGCCAGCGAGATACCGGCAGTTTGCTCGCCAGATGCTGCAGCACCGCGTTCGACAGGCCCAGGTTGCCTTCGGAGTTTTCGAAGTCGATTGGGTTGACCTTATGCGGCATGGTGGAAGAACCAATCTCGCCAGCGATGGTTTTCTGCTTGAAGTGGTTCAGCGCAATGTAGCCCCACACGTCGCGATCGAAGTCGATCAGGATGGTGTTGAAGCGCGCGATGCAGTCAAACAGCTCGGCAATATAGTCGTGTGGCTCAATCTGGGTGGTGTACGGGTTCCACTGAATGCCCAGCGAGGTCACGAACTCTTCGCTGAACTGGTGCCAGTCAACGTCCGGGTATGCGGCGATGTGGGCATTGTAGTTACCTACCGCACCGTTGATTTTGCCCAGAATTTCTACCTGGCCCAGCTGACGGAACTGACGCTCCATACGGTACGCGACGTTGGCCATTTCTTTGCCGATGGTGGACGGCGTAGCGGGCTGACCGTGGGTACGGGAGAGAAGCGGGATATCACGATACTGCACCGCCAGGTCTTTAATGGCATCAATAATTTTACGCCAGTACGGCAGCACCACTTCTTCGCGCGCGGTTTTCAGCATCAGCGCGTGGGACAGGTTGTTGATGTCTTCGGAGGTGCAGGCAAAGTGAATAAACTCAGACACGGCGTGCAGCTCAGGCACCGACGCGACTTTCTCTTTCAGGAAATACTCAACCGCCTTGACGTCGTGGTTGGTGGTGCGCTCGATAGTTTTAATGCGCGCGGCGTCTTCTTCAGAGAAGTTAGCCACGATGCTATCAAGGTAACCGTTTGCGTCGGCAGCAAAAGCAGGAACTTCCTTGACGGCTGCGTGTGCGGCCAGCTTCTGCAGCCAGCGTACTTCGACTTGTACACGGAATTTCAGCAAACCATATTCGCTGAAAATCCCGCGCAGCGCGCTGACTTTATCGCCGTAGCGTCCATCGACAGGGGAAACGGCGGTCAGTGAGGATAATTCCATAGATCACAACTCCGGGGTTAAATGAGCGAGAATTTGTTTTGCCTGAGTGGTCAGGCGATTACGAGAAAACATGAGCTGCAGACGCCCGCCGCCGACCTGGTGCCACAGCACCGCCGAGCGGATCCCCGCCAGCAGCGAAGCACGGACTTTGGCCTGCACCTGCGGGCTTTGCAGCACAGCAGGGGAGCCAGTCACCTGAATACGCGGGCCGAGTGGGCTGATGACGTCCACATAGATACCTGCCATGGCGCTGAGCAGCGTATCGGACTGCAAATCAAAATGGTCGAGCTGACGCTGCAGGCCGTTGATGCGGTTGCCCAGCGTGTCCATTGCGCCTTTGGCGGCGGCAAGCTTGCGCTCGAGCACCATCAGGCTGAGCGTATAGCGAGTCAGCTCGGCGTTCAGCCCCTGGCGGCTGCTGGCGTTCAGCACGCCGAGTAAGGTTTCAAGGCCGAGACGAAGATTGGCTTCGCTGCCACCAAACACACCCAGCGCGGAGTCTGGGTTAAGGTCGATGACGCTGTTGAGCGAAACGTGTAACGCGTCGCCGTCGCAGTGCCCCTGATGGGCCAACTGCTGCACCAGACGGGCGGACTGGCAAATTCCCGCCAGCGCCAGGGTGATGTCATAGTAATTCTTCGCCACGCTAACTCCTTGTTGCGCTGCCCGACGGCGCGACGCCAGGCAGACTACGTTATGCCCTGCTCGGGGAGGGCTTTATTCCACAGGCAGCGGCAGGCGCTGCTCAATCACGCCGCCGCCGAGGCAGACTTCACCGCGATAGAACACGGCGGACTGGCCAGGGGTAACAGCGGCAACAGGTTCATCAAAGCGAACCTCAATACGTTCTGCATCCAGCGCGGTGACGGTGCACGGGATATCCGTCTGGCGGTAGCGGGTCTTCACGGTGCAGCGGAAGGTGCCGGTGACCGGTTCGCGATCCACCCAATGCAGCTGCTGGGCAATCAGCCCCACGGACATCAGGCGCGGATGATCGTGACCCTGAGCGACAACCAGAATGTTGTTCTCAACGTCTTTATCCACCACGTACCACGGATCTTCGCTGCCTTCTTTGGTGCCTCCGATGCCCAAACCTTTGCGCTGGCCCAGCGTGTGATACATCAGCCCCTGATGAGTACCGATCTCTTCGCCATCGACGGTGATAATTTTACCTGGCTGTGCGGGCAGGTAGCGGCCGAGGAACTCGCGGAATTTACGCTCGCCGATAAAGCAGATACCGGTGGAGTCTTTTTTCTTCGCGGTGATGAGATCCAGCTCTTCGGCGATTTTACGCACCTGCGGCTTTTCCAGTTCGCCGACCGGGAACAGGCTTTGCGCGATCTGTTCGTGGCTCAGCGTATAAAGGAAGTAGCTCTGGTCTTTGTTGCCATCGAGGCCGCGCAGCAGCTGGCTCTTGCCGTTAACATCGGCGCGGCGCACGTAGTGGCCGGTGGCAATGTAGTCGGCGCCGAGATCTTCTGCGGCAAACTCGAGGAAGGCTTTGAATTTGATCTCTTTGTTGCACAGGATATCCGGGTTGGGCGTGCGGCCCGCTTTGTACTCTTCCAGGAAGAGCTCAAATACGTTGTCCCAGTATTCGGCGGCAAAGTTAACGGTGTGCAGCTCAATGCCGAGCTTATCGCATACCGCTTGCGCATCGGCAAGGTCGGCGGCGGCAGTGCAGTATTCCTCGCCGTCGTCTTCCTCCCAGTTCTTCATGAACAGGCCCTCCACCTTATAGCCCTGTTGTTGCAACAGGTAGGCGGAAACGGAGGAATCAACACCGCCGGACATGCCGACGATCACTTTTTTCTGGCTTTCTGACATTGGAATACTCACGACATTGGACTTCAAGGCGGCATATTCTAGCACGCAGCCTGTTACTTGGCACCCTCGGTAAACGGCCAGTTAAATGCACCGATCAACGACAGCGGATAGCGCTCGTCCTGCTGATAGCAGCGGATGCTTTCGGCAACCAGCGCAGACCGGAGGTTTTTGGCATTGAGGATCTCTTCGGCGCTGAGCCACAGGCAGCGATCGATATCGCTATCGTGCGGTTCAGTGGCGCACATTTCGGCAAGTTCAATGACGAAAAGAAAGCGCAGAAACGGCGTGTGGTCGGGTGCCAGCCACTGATGCAGACGCACAAAATGCTGCGGCGTTGCGCGAATGCCGGTCTCTTCCCACAGCTCGCGCTCGGCGGCCTGTATCAGGGTTTCGTCGGCTTCCAGATGGCCGGCAGGCTGATTCCACAGCACTTTGCCATTGATGGTTTCTTCTACCAGCAAAAATTTGCCTTCGGCGTGAACCACGCAGGCGACGGTAACGTGAGGTTTAAACATGCGGCATCCTTATCGGGCAAGAAAGAGGATAAGGATATAAAGAAGGGGAGGGGAAAATCAAACCTTCGTCGGCGAACTCCAGCTTTGCTGCAAAATAACGCCTTTACTGTCGCTGAGGGTGACGGTGATTTGTGTCCATTCGCCGTGGGGAATATCCAGCATCATGCTGGCCAGCGGCTGCGGATGCTGACCTTTTATCACGACGCTGCCGCTTTGGCTGCTGTTGCTTTGCCCGGACTGCCCCTGATGAATCACGTTAATCGTCATCTGGCAGCTGCAATCGTTTGTCAGCGTCGCCATCGGTGTGACAACCAGCGCGTTATCCTGCTGTTGGGTTTCAAACCACAGTTGGTTGCTGAGCGCGGCGGCGATAAGCAGGAGGTGCATAGAAGTCCTCGTCATTGAGCGAAAGACAGCCGGATGAAAAATTCATCCGGCTGTAGGGGTTAGTTCTGATTAACGTACGAAATGTTACCTGAACCGGATTGCTGAACGTAGGTCACCGCATTGTTATGCGTCTGACCGACGCTGCTGAAGTTACCCGCGTTGGTCTGAGACACTAAAATAGCCGAATCATTAGCGCTCTGATTCACGTAAGACTTGTTGTTGCCGACAGACTGCTGTACATCAACAATACTTTTGCTGCCCGCCTGGACAATATCAGAGAGGTTGTAGTTGCCGCTCTGTACTACAGAGCTTGAGTTACTGGTGCCAGATTGTTTAACGCCGGAATTATTGCCAGTGCCATCTTGTGACACCACAATGGCGTTACCCTGACCACCCGATTGCTGTGTCGCAGAAGAGATGTTGTTTGCGCCTTTTTGAGTGACGCTGATAGAACTAGTGGTACCTTTCTGCGTCGCCGAAGATTGGTTACCCGAACCATATTGGTTTACGAAGACAGCGCTTTTGGTCGCAGCCTGGTTGACGATAGAACTGCCATAACTGCCGTACTGATGGACATCAATGACGGAGCCGGATGAGCTCGCCTGATCGGCCTGGGAGAAGTTACCGTTTCCCGGCTGGTAAATATGAATGGCCTGATCCCATTTGCCGCTTTGCGGGACGATAGGGGCTTTGCCCGTAATTGTCGGGATATCCGGAAGCGTGACGCCGCTGCCACCGCCGCCGCCATTACCATTACCAGGCCAACTACCACCGCCTTTGCCATCTTCACTTGCCACAGCGACACCCGATGCTAACAGTGTTGACAAAATAACAATTTTCCACGTTTTCATTAAGATACCCCATAGGTTTAGAGATTGGTCAATCAGTTAAAACGCTAATTTTGGGTAATGCGAATTGCCATTCCTGCCGAATTTTGCACAACGGCCGCGCCGCGGCTTGTGCCTGTTTGATTAATCTGCGTAATATTGCCAACGCCTTTGCTGACAATTTTTGCAGAGTTATCAAAACCAGTTTGCGTAATATCCGCCTGGTTCGCCGATCCTGCCTGCACGACCTCTGCAGAATTATTCGTCCCTGATTGGCTTACCGTAGCGTTATTACCATTACCGTATTGCGCTATTGCAGCGCGATTATTAAAACCATTTTGATTTAATATCGCGTTGTTATACCCACCCACCTGAGAAATAGAACCATAAATATGCGAGCCTGACTGGTTAATAGACGCGTTATTACCGCTGCCATGTTGGCCAGTAATTGCTACCATATCGTAGTTCTGACGATATTGACTTAACCCTGAAAACTCAGAGCCCGCCAGATCGCCTCCCGCAGTAGCCAGATATGAACAGCCCAATAAGGGTATTAATAAGAACCACTGTTTCATAATGGCACCTTGATTTAACCGACGGTTAAAGTCAGGAGTTAAACCAGCGATAGCTTCGTCCGCTTACGGAGTGCGGCAGTCGCTGATTTATGGATTGAGTATGTTCGACAGAAATAATCATTGTTTTCGCCTGGATTACGTATTTTGAAAATGAGCGTCAGTCGATAGTATGAGGATTCAGGAATGAGACAGGCTGGCAGCGGCGTCACCACGCGGATGCAAACGGAGCGGGCTGCCGCGATAGCACAACAGTATTTAGCGCTTTACGGCCTAAGCTAAATTATTCTTCCATAAGCTAAATGATGGAATAGAAAGTTTACAGCTAGCGGCATTGTCGGCAGAAGATGGCATACCTTGAATAGACTGAAGTGTAAATACGCATGTTGGCTCAGGCGCTATGGGAAAAGATAAAATTATTTTCTTTATATAAATCATAACCAATAGTGTATTTCTTCGTAATAACCTGACATGTTATTGTTACATTTTGAAACACAAATAACCCTTGCGATTAAAATGCCAATGTCTAGATTGAACAGTATTGCAGCACTTAGGAAACAAGCGCACATTCTGTGCTTAATACCCTTTATTGTCATACTTATTAATTGTCATACTTATTAAATCAGCAACTACACAGAACGGCGACTCTTTCTGCGTATGCATATTGTGTGCATAGCAGAAAGAGATCGCGTTCCGAGCAGCAAGCGGGATGGGGTTTCATAATGCCGAAAGAAACTGAACCGGTACATAACGATATTTTGCTGTTAATAACCAGGCCGTCATTGCAGGCCACTGCCCTGGTTCATCAACTCAAAACATCATTACCAATTAATGTCAGAATTCAGAATATTCAAAAAATGCTCGAGCAGACTGACGCCGAGCGCGTTCTGGTTCTTTTTGATCTTAGTGAGTCGGATAAAAAAAGGACCTTACTCTGGCAAAGTGAACTACGACGATTACGTGAAAAAGTGAAAGTTTTGCTCATTAATATGCCAGAGGACTATCACTTTCATGAAGTAGAGTCATGGTTTGGTATTAGCGCAGTGTTTCATCTTTCCGTCGATGAACAAACCTTAGTGGGTGGCATTCGCAACGTGATGAACGGTGGTTGCCATTTTCCTCACGATCTCACCAGCTATCTTATTAATCAGTCGGGCAGTTACCGGTACCATGACGATACCAGCGGGTTGACGCAGCGCGAAAAGGATATTCTTAATAAGCTGCGAATGGGTGCCTCGAATGTTGAAATTGCCCGCCTGCTATTTATTAGCGAGAATACCGTGAAGACACATTTATATAATCTTTTTCGCAAGATATCTGTAAAAAATAGAACGCAGGCTGTTACCTGGGCTAACGAAAACCTTAGACGCTAATCATGAAAAAACTGATAGTGATAACGGTAACATTAATAATGCTGCTGGCAGTACGCGTCACCGCTGCAGCAGAAATAGAGGTGCCGGGGCTGGTGACGGATAATACGATCACCCGTGTGGGCCACGATTTTTATCGGGAGTTTACCGACCATTGGGAGGAAGAGTACCCGGGTTCGATTACGATTAATGAACGCCCCAGTGCCCGCTGGGGCAGCTGGATAACGATCAAGGTCGATCAAGATTTGCTGTATCAGACGTTTTTATTTCCAAGTAAAAATGACTTTGATAAACAAGTTAATGTCGCATTAGCTTCCGTGTATGAGGCTTTGCAGAAGCGCGCCATTAATAAAGCTTTATTAAATACTGGCGACTTAACCAAAGATGAGTTCTAGGAGCGTACGATGAAAGTGCTTTCTTTAATTCTTGGTATTGGTTTTTTATCTACCACAGCCCAGGCGGGGAACCTGACCTTCCAGTTTGTTAACCCTAATTTTGGCGGCAACCCCAATAATGGTTCTTTTCTGCTCTCGGAGGCGAATGCGCAAAACTCCTATAAAGATCCCAATGCTTACGACTGGAGTACTTCGTCATCAAGTTCAACACTTGATAATTTCACTTCAGCTATCCAGTCGCAGCTGCTCGGTAGCCTGATGGGCAACCTCTCTACCGGTAAACCGGGGCGGCTGGTCACTAAAGACTTTATTGTTGATATCACCAATACCGACGGTCAGCTGATGATGAACATCCTTGACCGCTCTACCGGGAAATCGTCCTCTATTCAGGTCAGCGGCCTGAGCAGTGTTTCAACAAATTAATCAGTGGCGGGATGCTGAGATGAAAAATATAACCGGCGTAGTGGTCATTTTAATTAGCCTGTCGATGCTTACGGGCTGCATTACCTCTCCCCCTAAACAGGCTGCAAAACCAACGCTGTTGCCGCGCTCGCAGAGCTATCAGGACTTAACGCATCTGCCGCCACCGCAGGGTAAACTGTTTGTCTCAGTTTATAATATCCAGGATGAAACCGGGCAGTTTAAACCTTACCCGGCGAGTAACTTTTCAACCTCTGTCCCGCAGAGCGCCACCGCGATGCTGGTTTCGGCGCTGAAAGATTCCAACTGGTTTACGCCGCTGGAACGTCAGGGGCTGCAAAACCTGCTCAATGAGCGCAAAATTATTCGCGCCGCGCAGGAAAACGGTACCGTCGCAGAAAATAACCGCGGTCAGCTGCCGTCGCTGGTGGCGGCTAATATCCTGATTGAAGGTTCGATCATCGGTTATGAAAGTAATGTGAAATCGGGCGGGGCGGGGGCGCGTTACTTTGGTATTGGCGCCAGCACGCAGTACCAGCTCGATCAGATTGCCGTCAACCTGAGGGTCGTCAACGTGAGCACCGGCGAAGTACTTTCCTCGGTAAATACCAGTAAAACGATTCTGTCCTACGAGTTCCAGGCGGGCGTCTTCCGCTATATCGACTATCAGCGTCTGCTGGAAGGGGAAGTGGGCTACACGGTGAATGAACCGGTCATGCTGTGCCTGATGTCGGCCATTGAAACCGGCGTCATTTATCTGGTCAATGACGGGATCACCCGCAACCTGTGGCAGTTGAAGAACGCCTCGGATATCAATTCGCCGGTACTCGAAAAATACAAAAGTATCATCGTTCCTGATATTTCCTGACCGCTCACGCCAGGCGAGCGCTATTCGCGCTCGCCGCTGGCATCACGCCATTCGCCATTGCCGAGGTTGTCCAGCGTGTAGCCACCCATCGCGTAACGAATTAACCGCAGCGTCGGGTAGCCCACGTGAGCGGTCATCCGCCTTACCTGACGATTACGGCCTTCATAGAGCGTCACTTTGAGCCAGGCAGTGGGAATAGACTTCCGCTCGCGGATCGGCGGGTTACGCGGCCACAGCCACTCCGGAGCCTCAACGCGTTCGATACCGGCCGGCAGCGTCGGGCCGTCGTTGAGCGTGACGCCGTCGCGCAGCGCCTGCATCGCCTCTTCGCCAGGCTCGCCTTCTACCTGTACATAGTAAATTTTGCCCGTCCGCTTACCCGGCTGGGTGAGCCTGGCCTGCAGCGCGCCGTCATTTGTTAACACCAGCAACCCTTCACTGTCGCGGTCAAGGCGTCCGGCGGCGTACACATTCTGCACGGGAATAAAATCTTTCAGCGTGCTGCGGCCCGCTTCATCGGTAAATTGCGGCAAAACATCATAGGGTTTATTGAACAGTATGACGCGTTTTGGTTGGTTATCCCGGCGCGGCTTAGCGGCTTGTTTTGAGCTGAATCGCTCAACCCGGTGTTTTCTAAAAGAAGTTTTAATCATAGTATTTTCAGGCTTTATAGATTCGCGCATTATAGCCTAAGAACGAGAGTCTTTCATGGCGCCAAACAATCAGGTAGTATTGACAGGCTTATTACAAAACATTAACAAAAATGCTCTAACTCTTTGTGTTGCAGGAAGACGGTAAGACAGTGCATCTCCAGACTAAGTGGAGTGGGCGTAGTAGCGGCAAGAACCTGTGGCGTAAAGGATGACGAGCACACCAGTAGCGCTCGAAGGAGAGGTGAATGGAAAGCAAAGTAGTTGTTCCGGCGGAAGGTCAAAAAATCACCCTGAAAGACGGCAAGCTGAATGTGCCACACAATCCGATTATCCCATTTATTGAAGGCGACGGTATCGGCGTTGACGTGACTCCGGCAATGCTGAAAGTGGTTGATGCCGCTGTTGAGAAAGCCTACAAAGGCGAGCGTAAAATTTCCTGGATGGAAATTTACACCGGGGAAAAATCCACTCAGATCTACGGCCAGGACGTATGGCTGCCAGCAGAAACGCTGGATCTCATCCGCGATTACCGCGTTGCTATCAAAGGCCCTCTGACCACGCCAGTTGGCGGCGGCATCCGTTCTCTGAACGTTGCGCTGCGTCAGGAACTCGACCTGTACGTGTGTCTGCGCCCGGTGCGTTACTACCAGGGCACGCCTAGCCCGGTGAAACACCCAGAACTGACCGATATGGTTATCTTCCGTGAAAACTCCGAAGACATCTACGCGGGTATCGAATGGAAAGCTGACTCCGCAGACGCTGAGAAAGTGATTAAATTCCTGCGCGAAGAGATGGGCGTGAAGAAAATTCGTTTCCCGGAACATTGCGGTATCGGCATTAAACCGTGTTCCGAAGAAGGGACCAAGCGTCTGGTACGTGCGGCGATCGAATACGCGATCACCAACGACCGTGACTCCCTGACCCTGGTGCACAAAGGCAACATCATGAAGTTCACCGAAGGCGCGTTCAAAGACTGGGGCTACCAGCTGATTCGCGACGAATTCGGCGGCGAACTCATCGACGGCGGCCCGTGGCAGAAAATCAAGAACCCGAACACCGGTAAAGAAATCATCATTAAAGATGTGATTGCCGATGCGTTCCTGCAGCAGATTCTGCTGCGTCCGGCAGAATACGACGTGATCGCCTGTATGAACCTGAACGGTGACTACATCTCTGACGCCCTGGCGGCGCAGGTTGGCGGTATTGGTATTGCACCGGGCGCGAACATCGGTGACGAATGCGCACTGTTCGAAGCGACCCACGGTACAGCACCGAAGTACGCAGGCCAGGACAAAGTGAACCCTGGTTCTATCATCCTGTCCGCAGAAATGATGCTCCGTCATATGGAATGGTTCGAAGCGGCTGACCTGATTGTTAAAGGTATGGAAGGCGCGATCAACAACAAGACCGTGACCTATGACTTCGAACGTCTGATGGAAGGCGCTAAACTGCTGAAATGTTCAGAGTTTGGTGACGCGATCATCTCAAACATGTAATCCAGATTCTGGGTTAGTGTGAAACGGGAGCCTGATGGTTCCCGTTTTTTTATCGGTGAATAACGCGCTTACTCGCTGACCAACCAGAATTCAGCTTCCTCAAACATTTCCGTGACGACCCGGCTGATTTGTTCTTTTTCGTGCTTGCTGGCGTCAGTGTTAATGGCAGGCAGCGTCATCATCGGCTTTACGCGAACGTCGGCATCGGGAAAGAGGTTATGAACTCTTTTGCTGAGCTCTGACAGGATAATCTCTTTTGCGCCGGGCAACCCTTCAAAATTCCGTTTGTCATACACCAGTTCCACAAACATGCTAACACTCCACTTTACTGTATATAATAACAGTATATATATCGGAGGCGTGGTGGTGTCAATATCAGCGAGCGTATCGGCCAGGGTTTGCGCAAAAAACGCTGTACGGCAATGCAGGTTTTAGCGGGTGGTAGGCCGGATAAGCGAAGCGCCATCCGGCAGCCTGTACTCGATTGCCGGATGGCGGCGTCAACGCCTTATCCGGCCGGCCTACCGCGCGATTATGATGAATCTATCGGCGCCATAATGCTTAACCTCGCGGGATTACCGCCGTGCGGGGTTATCTCAGGCGCCTGCGGGTTACAGGGCTTTGCCGGCTATTTTGTCCAGAATGGCATCCGGCTTGGCGCTGCCCAGAATGACCTTTGGCGGGTTATCCAGCACGATCATCGTTGGGGTCAACTGAATCCCCAGGCGTTCGGCTAAGGCCGACTGTTGCGCCACTTCGTCCGAGCAGGAGGTACTGGTGCCATTATTGGGCAAAAAGCCCGCCATTGCGCCTTGCAGGCTTTTTTTACGGTCATCGGCACACCACACTCGCCCCATATCTTCAATCACGGAATCACGGATGGAAGGCGGTGCGACGGTCAGGAATGACATTGTCAGCCCGGCGTCGTTGTAGCTCTTGATGTTTTTTACAACCTGCGAGCAGAAAGAACACTGATTATCGATGAACACCAGAACCTTGTGTTTTTCATCAGCGGCGGTGAAGGTCACGGGGGCTAACTTAGGCAGAGTGCGGTCGAGATCCTTTAATGCTTCTGCGGTGCTCTCATCGGCGCTGGCCGGGGCATCAGCGGAAAAAACGCTAAAACTCATTGCCCAGACAACTGGCAGGGCAATCAGCGGAAATACTTTCACGGTATACCTCATTTCAACAAACATCGGATCGTCAACGGCGTCTTCGGATGATGTTATTGGCATCAACCGTAAAACGCAGTGACTTTAGCGGATCGAAGCATATTTGAGCAATGATTATTTTTTATACATCTCGCGATACGCGCTTAGCGGCTCCGCCAACTGGCTTCGCGGTGGTCATTGCGGCTATAATCGGACTAAATTTTTCAATGAGTTTAAAACAACGATGACCAAACTGACCTTACAAGAGCAGATGCTAAAAGCCGGGCTCGTCACCAGCAAGAAAATGGCCAAAGTACAAAGAACGGCTAAAAAGTCGCGCGTTCAGGCTCGTGAGGCCAGAGAAGCGGTGGAAGAGAATAAAAAGGCCCAACTGGAGCGCGATAAGCTGCTGAGCGAACAGCAAAAGCAGGCGACGCTGTCTAAAGAGTATAAAGCGCAGGTGAAGCAACTGATTGAGATGAACCGCATCACTATTGCCCGGGGGGATATCAACTTTAACTTCACCGATAATAACGTGATCAAAAAGCTGGTAGTGGATAAACCGACGCAGACCCAGCTGATTAACGGGCGTCTGGCGATTGCACGCCTGGCGACGAATGCGGCTGGGGAAAGTGAGTACGCGATCATTCCGGCGATTGTCGCGGATAAAATTGCCCAGCGTGATACCAGCAGCATCGTACTGCACAGCGCGCTAAGTCAGGATGTGCAGGATGAAGACGATCCGTACGCTGATTTTAAAATCCCTGACGATCTGATGTGGTAACGCATTGCCCATCAAAACGGGCTCGCGCAGTGGGCGTTGATATGTTCCAAAGTGACGGGATGGACAAAACGCAGCTCGCTGGCGTGCAGCATCAGCCGCGGCGTCCGTTCGGTGCCTGGTAGCAGAAGGCCGCCATACAGATCGCAGCCTAGTATCGGGTGGCCCAGCAGCTGGCAGTGGATACGGAGCTGATGGGTACGCCCGGTTTCCGGCAGCAGATGTACCCGGGTGAGCGGCAGCGCGCTGCCGTTTTCCTGCTCCTGGCAGAAACGCGACAGCACGCGATAGCGCGAGCGCGCGGGCTTACCGTTGGCGGTGGAAATCGACATCAGGGGAAAACGTGCCGGGTCTTTGGCGATGGGCGCGTCAATCAGCCCCTCGTCATGGCTCAGGTGCCCGCAGAGCAGAGCGCTGTAGGCCTTGCTGACCGTCCGCTGGCTGAACTGCTGGCTGAGCGCCGCGTTGATGGCCTTATTTCGCGCCACCACCATCAGCCCGGAGGTCCCGAAATCCAGGCGATGCACCAGGGTACAGCCCGGAAAGCGCTGCGTCAGACGGTAGTGCACGGAATCAAAATTTAACGGATTCTTCCCCGACAGGCTGAGCAGCCCGCTGGGTTTATTGATAATCACCAGGTATTCGTCCTGATAGCGTATTTCAATCTGCTTATCGCAGGGTGGCGCAATAAAGGTATCGAGAATGGTAGACATCAGGCTGCACGGCTGGAGAGTGGAAGCGGATGATACCCAATTTTCCCTCGACTGGCGAATTACACGCTCGCCCGTCAGAAAATTATCATCCACACTTAACCCAAAGACATAGTCTGCGCGCGCATTGTGCATTACACTGCGCGCTGCAAAAAATTGAGTTGATTAACGATTAACCAGGCGGTAACGGCGATGAACGGAACAATCACAACGTGGTTTAAAGATAAAGGTTTTGGATTTATCAAAGATGAAAATGGCGACAACCGCTATTTTCACGTGATTAAGGTTGCCAACCCTGAGCTGATAAAAAAAGATGCAGCCGTCACTTTTGAACCGACCACCAATAATAAAGGTCTGTCGGCCTATGCGGTGAAGGTGATACCGGATAGCAAGTACATCTACATTGCAGGCGAAAAGCTGAAGCTGACGTCAATCAAATCTTTCGTGGTCTACAGCGAAGAGGTGCCCGCTGAGACGCGTGTCGATAAAGAGAATGCGGTGCTGTCGGTTGGCCTGCTGATGAACAGTATCCGCCCGAAATCAGAAGCGAAGCCCGGCGAAATGCGCTCTCTGAAAAAGCTGGCGATCACGACCTTCCAGGGGACGACGCTGATTTTCTCGGAAGATGAGATCGATATTGACGCCACGATAAAGCTGCTTAAAATCTAACCATTGCTGCGATGGCGGAAACGGGAGACGATCGTAACCGGCGTTCTCCCGTTTTTTATGGGTCATTATCAGGTGGGACTAATAATATTCTCGGTATGTAATAGCTGATTGTCTTTCGACCAGTAAGAGCGGTTGACTTCATTCACATCCACTACCCACTTAAAGACGCCTGCTCTGGCTAATTCGCGGCAATATTGTTCAAACGGGGTGATGCCGGTAAAATGTCGCTTTGCGGCCATTCTGGCCAAATGGCTGCTGCCGCCCGCGCTGACTTTAATTAAGCTACGGTCACTCTTCATGGATACGTAAGAGTCAGAGGTCGTGACAATTTTGACATTGCCCGTGGCGACAAAATAAATGTAATACGAAATATCATTTTGTTTTAACTGTGTTAAGAACTGCGGGAAATCTGATTTATACCTGACTTGCTCAAAAAGTTCGCACAGCGTGTCGCTCAATTCCATTTTTATCTCCCCTGTATCCCTGTTTCTTATATTAATTTTATTGATTCACCATCCCTGTATTCCCTGAAATGAGTGTAGACGATTAATTGCAAAACTAATAGTTTGTGATGGTTATTTTGTCTGTTTGCGCAGGTTATGCCGCGCTTATGTGGCTGACGGTGGGCGATTTTGGTGGCCTGCGCGCGGCTATCCCCCTACACTAGGCAAGCACTTATAAAGGAGATAACCATGTTAGAAGGGTACTTTGATCTTGATGATGCAACCGGCGTTGATGCCGCTGAGAACCGCAAGCGTCTGCTGGCCGTTCAGGCTGCGCTAGAGATAGCTAAAGCGGCCGTGTCTGCCACCACTGCGAATGCCGGGATTCGTTCGCAGATGGACCTGCGTAACGTCTCACAAGAGGTTGCTACCCTGGCTGATGCAATCCAGGATGCGCTGGAGTCAGACGTGTAGTATCGCAATACCGCCTTCGGGCGGTTATTTCCGACGTGAAGCGTATCAGGCGGTTTATCTATTAATGCGGGTATTTATTTGGAACGCTTTTTGCCAATATAAATACATTTTATTAATGATGGTGATTAAAGTATTCATCGCGTGAATGATTTTTCTCTTCATATAAATGGCTGATAAAACATTAGCAAAGAAATAGCAAGTGGATGTCCTGCTATTTATAAAGTTAAATATTGATTAAGCGCAATATGCATTGGCGTGACGACAGACTATAACATGAGAAGTTGTCATGGAGGACTCATTGATGAGCCTGTGCTGTTCCTGCGTCAGTAAACGAATTATTTTTAGCCTCACCGCCGTCAGCCTGCTTATCGTGGCGATGTTTATGCTGGCGGGCCATCTGGCTACCTATACCATTTTTATTGCCGATATTTATTACCTGGTTTTTTCCGGGCTACTGCTGTTGCTTGATGCAATTATCTTTTTCTTTATGTTTTTCCAGTTTATCTGTAATAGAAAACTGCTTTTTGTTGCCATCCTTGGGCTGGGATTTCTCGGTGCGGATATTTATTGGGTCGAAGTTCTGGTTCTTATCCAGGAAATGATTGCGCTGTGTATTCCATTGAAAGCTATCACCAATGATTTAGCGATTTTTTATCTGTTTCGCCAGCTAACGCTGATGTCGTCATTTCTGATTGCGCTGTTTTATGCCCGTCGAATGAACCAGAATATTGCGCCTGTGGGTAAAGATGAAGCGCTGGTGCTGCTCCTTGCCTGCATATTCCTGGTGATGGCGATCTATGCGCATAATTTGTCCAGCTATAATCCGCAGATTTCACTTAATCTTATGGGGACGCGCTTTGCGAATGGCCGCAATGCCTGGAATTCCTACTACGGCGTTGCCGTTGTGGCCGCCTGGTTTATGACTCTGGTGCTGACTATTGTGATTACCCAACTGCGCAGCTTGCTGTGGTGCAGCATCGCCGCGTTCTGCGTTTCCAGCCTGTTCAGCAATATTATTTTGCTTAACCTGAACGAGTACAATTTCCCCGTCTGGTACCTTAGCCGCGGCGTGGAGGTCGTTTGTACCTTCTTTGTGATTGTCGTGCTGCTGTACGATATTTTCAAAATGCATAAAAAATCGACGATGTTGTCGATTCACGATCCGCTTACCGGGATCTATAACCGCGCCTATTTCTACCAGGAGCTGCAGCAGTTGATGGTTTCCAGGAGGCCAATCAGCCTGATGATTATGGACATTGATCATTTTAAACGTATCAACGACCGCTATGGGCACCCGGCGGGCGATGCGGTGATTAAGACGGTGGTTGCGCTGGCGAAAAACGCGGTGCGCGAGGAGGATATTCTGGCACGCATCGGCGGGGAAGAGTTCGCGGTGCTACTGCACGACACGCCCCCGACGGTGGCGGCGCGGATTGCCGAAAGAATACGCGTTGAAATAGAGCGGGAAACGGCGCAGGGCGTGGCGTATCGGACTCCGGAGCCAATGACGATTAGCATAGGTTTGTTTTGTTCGTCGGACAAAGTGTTCTCCGCCGATGAATGTATTTCTTTCGCCGACAGCGCGCTGTACGCCGCCAAGCGCGCCGGGCGTAACCGGGTTATGACGAGTACGTAACTTGCATGTTAATGCCAGAAGGGTCTTTTCCTTCTGCGCGCAGGTGGTACACTGAAAATGTGATGTTAATCATGACCTGCGTAAAAACGAAAAAGAGATACTGCTATGCAACATATCATTGAAGGGTTCCTCAACTTTCAGAAAGAAGTTTTCCCTCAGCGTAAGGAACTCTTCCGCAGCCTGGCGTCTAGCCAGAATCCAAAAGCACTGTTCATCTCCTGCTCAGACAGCCGTCTGGTGCCTGAACTGGTGACACAGCAAGAGCCGGGGCAGCTGTTTGTTATCCGCAACGCCGGGAATATCGTGCCGTCATTTGGCCCGGAGCCGGGCGGCGTATCAGCGACGATCGAATATGCTGTTGTCGCGTTAGGCGTCACGGATATCGTTATCTGCGGTCACTCTAACTGCGGTGCCATGAAAGCCATTGCGACCTGCCAGTGCCTGGAGCCTATGCCCGCGGTATCCCATTGGCTGCGTTACTCCGATGCGGCGAAAGCGGTCGTTGAGAAGAAAACCTTCGACAACGAAACCGATAAAGTGAACGCCATGGTTGAAGAGAACGTGATTGCTCAGCTGAATAATATTAAAACCCATCCGTCGGTGGCAGTAGGCCTGCGCGATAACGCGCTGCGTTTGCATGGCTGGGTATACGACATTGAGAGCGGCGAAATTCGTGCGCTGGAAAAAAACAGCAAGCGCTTCGTGTCGCTGGCCGATAACCCAGACGTTTTCTTCGAGTAATCGACAAACCTGCGTCGCTATACGCTGCTGACCAACCTGAGCTTGCCGCGTCCTGGCGTAAGGTGTGGTGTTTTGTTGATGATCAAATAAAGAAAAGGTCGCCAGGCCATTGCGTTTTCCTCCGCCAGTGATTGTTTTAAACCTGGCAAAACGCGGGGGCTAGGGCGCTGCAACCAAAGTATGAATCTGCATTGATGGCCTACGCCATCCGGGCGAGAACAAAAAAAAGGAGCCGTTTCAGGCTCCTTTTTTCATTTCATGCGAACGCTACCAGCCGCAAACATCATGCTCGTTTTCGGTATCATAAGCGCGCACGGTATTGACCAGCTCTTTAACCACGTCAGCGGCAACATCTGGGACCAACAGCTCCATCGGCGTCTCGGTTTCATAATCGACGGAAACGCCGTTGCTATTGTTGGTGACGGTCACCGTATAGGTTGCCTTACCCATTGCTGTTACCCCTTATGTGAATTAACCACTTTGCCCAGGCCAATACCCTCAAGCGTAGCATCAGGATCGGCAAAGAAGTCGATATTAAAATAGGTGTCGTCAGTGAGCAGCTCAATGCGATGCCACTTCTGCGGCGGTGAAATGCCAAAGGAGCCCGCTTCTATCACCACCTCAACGTCTGGTTCGGTTGCGTCGCCGTCGGGGAAGCCAAAGTAGCGCACGGCCCCTTGCATCACGGATAACCGTCCGTAAACGTGGGCTTTAGTGTTGTGATGGGTGAACAGGGCTTTCGGCGCGGTGTCTTTATTCCAGAACGGGGTCGAACGCGAATGAACAAAGTTTTCAGGAATACGTAACATGGATGGCTCCTTACTACATCACCATAGTGTTCTATAGGGATTTCAGCACATCAGCTTCGACAAAGAAGTCGATGTTAAAGACGGTATCGTCGGTCATCGTTTCGATGTAATGCCACTTCTCCGGCGGGAACACGCCAAAATGGCCGGCGTTGATAACCAGTTCGCTCTCCGGCTCCGGTGAGGTTTCGCTGGCAAAACCCAGATAACGAACGGCCCCCTGATGGACCGACAGTCGCGGATAAACGCCCGGTCGCGTACCTTTATCCAGGTGACGTTGAAAAATACCGGCCGGCGCGGTGTCTTTGTTCCAGAACGGGGTGGAACGGGTATGAATACAAGTTTGCGGAATGCGTAGCATGTTTTCCCCCTATACGTTGAATGTATTAAAGCACATTTTTTCCAGCCTGTTCACAATAAAATGTATTTTAAATGCATCTTTCGTGTGGTGTTAAATTCTTGTTCTTTTTTGCCGTTAATTGTTCACTTGTTGCAATGATAAACATTCAATTTATGCTTCATTAGTGTTAAAAATACGGTGAAATATCGTGAAGTCAGCGTCGGGAGGATGCAATGATTCTGGAGAAACTGCGGACGTCAAACGGCAAAAAATTCCTGTTGTCCGCTTTTGTGGTGTTTGCGATTGCCGTTGTGGTGGTGGGACGAGCGACCTTCGGTGGGGTGGTGAGTGAATACAACCTGCCGTATTCCGAATGGACCACAAGTATGTTTGTGCTGCAGGGGGCAATGGTGCTGGTTTACAGCTCTATTTTTACCTTACTGTTTTCAATTCCATTGGGTTTTTTCTTTTTAGGCTCTGATAACCAGCGTTAATTCTTTCCGGCGAGCGTTCTGCTCGCCTTACCGTATTCTGATTGCCATTTTGATAAAGACCTGACACGATCAAATTCACGCGTGCGCACTTCGTTATCCAGAATGATCCTGCTTCGTAATGCAAATTTATCGCAATACGAAAAATGCTAACGTAGAGCGTGTTTCAGGAAGAAAGCCCATTCATTCGGGGTGCCAGTGAGAATTATCCAGGACAGTTTACGTAAGAAACAGGCGCTGCTGGCATCGGCATTGATGACCTTGGGTTTGATCTGCGTAACGCTTTTCATTCTTTATTCCCGCGCCATGTCGCAGGTTAACGAAGGCATTAACGCTCTGCAAAATCAGATGACGGAGATGTTTAATGATAATGAGCTGATTGCCGATGCGACGGGCGTGCGCTTTCAGCAGATAAGCTCTCATGCGATGTGTGGCGAGGCCGATATTTTCGAGGCGCGAGGTAGCGCATGGGGGATTAACGCTAACCCGCAGGCGCTTGACCTTCAGCGCGGCGCGATGGTTGCCCGCACCCAGGAGCGTCGTGGCCGCTGCATGTACCTGGCCGCCGAATTCGTGCGTCAGAAAAGCCACGCGCTGAATCCAGCCCTCAAAGACATTCACCGCTATGTTATTGCCAGCGACGCGAGTTGGTTTTACTGGTTTAACGCCTCTGACTCCGTGCCGTTTAATTTTGACACATCACAAATGGCTAATAACCTGCGAAAGTTCTTCTCCGAGCCAGAACCGTTTTACGATCGCGTATTACAGACCAGTGTCCTGAAAAAATCGCGCAGTTCGACGGATTTTTATGATGATAAAATTACGGGCAGTAAAGCCTATAGCGTGGTGAGCTATATTTACGATCTTTCCGAGGGGGAGGCCAGCAATCATATTGTTGCTTACCTGGTTTATGATTTATCTTCACCCCAGCTGATGTCTGCCCTGAAGGAGGCATTCAATAATCGGGTGCAGGACGGATTAATACTGGGTTTTCAGAATCGTCGTACGGGCGAATTGCTGTGTATCGTTAATGACTGTAGCTGGCTGGATAACTATCATACCCATACGGTGTCGTCGCGTTATGAGATCAAATATGCGCTGCCTTTCTGGTCCTTCCTGGGCGAAGATCCTGCGGCGATAACCACCCTGGCACTTGCGCCTGTGCTGCTCATACTGCTGTTTATACTGATTCGCTTCCACCTTAATCGCGCCGATTTGCGCTTTTATCGCGACGCGTTGACCGGTTGCTTTACGCGCAATATTTTCTCTGTGATTCAGCAACGCTCGCTGCCGTATATGACGGTGATCCTCTTCGACTGTAATAAATTTAAGTCAATTAACGATAGCTACGGGCACCAGGTGGGCGACCTTGCGCTACAGGCGATTGCTGGCCGCATGCTGGATTCAGTGCGCGCTAACGGTGACTGGGTCATTCGCAGCGGCGGCGATGAGTTTATTGTGCTGCTCAGCCGTACGGATGTTGCCCACGCGCATATGGTGGCTGAACGGATAGCTTCCGGTATTGCCATGCTGCCATTTAGCGTCCAGGGGACGCCGGTGCCGCTGTCGGTATCATGGGGCGTGGCATCGTGCCGGGATAGCCTGGACGAGGCGATTCAGCAGGCGGATGCGGAAATGTATCAGATGAAAAAGCGGCGCGGGGAAAGGAGATAAGCCGGCGGAGGCGCGGCTTATCTTTGGCGAGCTACCACCAGCCGAGCTGGACGCCAACGACGGTGACGATGGCGACGATCAGCATGATAATCGTGGTCTTTCTCATTGTGTTCCTCCCGGCAGCGCGTAGCCGCCAATAAAAAACCAGCCCAGAAAGATCACGGCAATAACAAAGATAACGATAGGGAAAGCGATACCCAATCTCATGGTGACATCCTGATTCCTGTTATAAACAGCGCGTATGATACTGTAATTAGCCTACCCGCTGGGCGCTAATTTGCGGCCGATGGCGAAATTTTTTGTCCTCGTACATTGCGCTATCGGCGGCGCGAAGGGCGCTGTCCGGGTCCATGTGCGATGGGTCGACGCGCACTGCGCCGATGCTGGCGCCAGGATAGTGGATCAACACCTCACCCAGCAGATAATCGCCGATCAGCAACTGGCGCAGCGTTTCGGTAAACTGCGCAAGCTGAGTGGTCGAACGCTCAAGCGTGGCGACCATAAATTCGTCGCCGCCTAGTCTGCCGAGCTGATCGTCGACAGAAATGCCGTGCCTAAGACGTTGCCCCACCAGCTGTAAAAATTCATCGCCCGCCTGGTGACCGTAGACATCGTTAATTTCCTTGAAGCGATCGAGGTCGATAAACGCAAGAATGACCGCGTGGTTCAGATGACGCGCCAGTGAAAACAGCGTCTCCAGGTTTTCAAAAACCGCCCGGCGGTTAGGCAGGCCGGTCAGCGCATCGGTATAGGAGTGATAGACCAGCGCCGCGTTGGCCTCCTGCAGCTGGGTGACCAGCGACTCCTTTTCGATATAGCGCGCGATAATGCTGGCAAACAGCTGCAGCACCTGTTCGCTGTTAAAGCTGAGCGGCTTTTGCTGCGTGCTGGTGGCGCACAGCGTGCCATAGAGCGAACCATCGGTAAGGTGAATCGGTGTACTGAGGAAGGTGGTGATACCCAGCGCTTTTGCCGCTTCGCAGTCGGCCCAGCGTTCTGGCACGTTGTCGCTATAGAAACAGCGATCGTCCATTGCGCGCTTACATAGCGTATCGCCCCACGGCACCGTCAGGTTTTCGGGGATGGTCATATCGCCGCTGTTGCGCGAATAAACAATGTGCTGCAGGTCGGCCTGCGTATCAATTTTTGTCAGATAGGTCGATTCCATATTAGTAACTAACTCAAGCATTTCAAGCAGTTGCCGGACAAGGCTTTCCAGCGACTGTTCCGTAGCAAGCGTTTGTGACACTCTGGCGAGAATAATATCTGACATGAAAACAACGGTCCCCTGGAATGGTATGAGCGATCATAGTGTATGATCCTCAAACGAAATCGTATCTCCTGAATTTTATACATTCTGTATCCGAAAGGTAAGCATAGTGTTGGCAAAACGGGGTTGTTTACCGAGAGGCACCGTGAATGACGGGTAAAAAAAAGCTCCATCGGGGGCGTTGGCTACCCTTTGTTACGTGGGCTTTCAGCGGTGTAATGCGGGTTAGAGCATCACTCAAGACCACTGAAAGCCACTCTTAATCACCCAGGTGTGGACACTGTGTGGACGTTTTCAGGCTTCACTTTTCCCTTTAACGGATTGAGTGATATTGCGTCCTGCAAATACTCAGGGGCGAAATGCGCATAGACCATAGTCTGTTCAATTCGTGAATGTCCGAGTATTCGTTGCAGTGTGATGATGCTCCCCCCATTAATCATGAAGTGTGTGGCAAAACTGTGGCGTAATGCATGAGTTGCCTGCCCAGCGGGTAAATCAGGTTTCACTTCCTTCAGCACCTGTCGAAAGGCAGTGTAATCAGCATTTTGAAACAAGAATCCACGCTTAACGCTCATGATCATTTCACACACATCTTCAGACACCGGAACCGTACGCGGTTTGTTTTGGTTTTAACAAACGTTATTCGATTATGGATGATGTGCTCCGTTTTTAGTTTCGCGGCCTCACCCCATCTCGCGCCGGTGCTAAGGCACAGGACAGCGATTTTTTTATTGTCGCCTTCGAGCGCAATGAGAAGGGCGGCAATCTCTTCGTTTGTTAAATATCCCGTTTCTGGTTTCTCTTCCTTGAGCCGTTTTCGGCCCCGTATCGGGTGCTCACCGTGGAATAATTCAGCGTCAATCAAAGCAGTAAACATTCCACTAATACAGGTCAAATCACGGTTGATGGTAGAGGGCTTAATCCCTTCACCCCGGCGAGCCGCAGTGTATTGGCTGATTACCGTCTTTGTGATTTGAAACGCACAGGGATCACCGGTTATAGCTGCAAATTTATCAATCTTGCTCCGGCTGTATTTTCCCCATTCCTCATGTTTTGCCTTTAACTCCCACCAGATTTGAATCAACTCTGAAAGGTGTCTCTTATCAGTCGGTTTTGAGAGCAACTCTTTGTCGCGGTAATTGAACTGAGTGTGCTTTTCGAATGCGACAGCCTCACTCTTTTTATCAAATTTCCTGCGGATGCGTTTTCCGTCGCGCCCAGCAGGTCTAATGTCCACTTCATACCGACCATCATCGAGTTTCTTAATTGAAGTGGTCAACTAAAACTGGCCACGGCTTTAGAGTTTTTCCAGTATCGGTTTTCCGATTCGTTTGGGGGTAACCCACCGTTATAGTCATGCGGCCTTAGCGAGCTGTAATACCCGACGATATCACCTCTGTTCAGGTGGCCAAATTCAGTAAACCACTTCATATCAAGAAAAGAGCTTGTGCTGCGCGCCTGGTATCAGTACAGAAATGAGCCGAGCAGCTATGGTGAGTTTCAGAGAGTCATTAAAGGCGTAGTCATGCCCGCATCGACTATTCCTCCGGTTGAAACCCGCCTTCATTCTTACCGCATTGTCAAAATGAAGCCAAAAGCAACAGACGACGCCGGTAGAGGTTTTGACCTTAAGGGCGCGTCCGCGTCCTCTTGGACTCGTGTCAATAACTGTGCGGAGATTAAAAAACAAGCTATTTTTGATGCCGCTAAATACCTTATGAAGGTGCCAGAGCAGTATGAAATTGGTAATACTGCACTTGAAGACAAGGCGTATCTTAAAAAACAAATAAAGAACTATAAACCTAATCGGTAGGACTCATTAGATGCGGGGTTTGGGGGGCTTGTAACCGCCATTACTGCGCCAAAAAGTAATGAGTATGAACAGGTTCGAGTCGAAAGTTACCTTTAGGTTGCCGACTATCTGCGTGAGCAGGTATGTACTGAATCATCTACTATGTTTTAAAGCATTGGGTTGAGCTACCGCATGGTTCGCGAAATTGGTAGGTGCAAAACTGATCACTATCCAGTTAAGATCTCAAAACTTAAAGTGGGTTTACGTTCCGAGGAGGCATTGTATATGCTACTAATTACAGTCTTTTCTGAGAGAAAAATAGATGCACAAAAACACAGCGTGTGTGTTCTAAAAGATGACTCCAATGGAAATTGATATTATTAGAATTATATAATATCGTTGTAACTGTCTTTTAAATAGCAATGAGTAAAATTGGTTTTTATTTTAAAATGGACTGAGTTGGTATCTGGTTATTTTATGGTGTTGGCTGCGCTGTCGTTACGAGTTTGTTAATTTGTTGGCGATATTTGTATTGTGTAGGCAAAATATCATTTTCATATAAGGTATAAGTATGAATAATAATTCGGCGTTGGAACATGTAAAGAAGTCCACGCATAAAGAAACTAGAGCTTCGATGTTTTTTATGTTTTCAGTGCTTATTATTGGTTCTCTTCTGTTTTTGTTCAATAAGTTTCTGTGTGAGAGTTACTCATGGTTGTTTATATCACCATCGTACTCTGGTACTGATGAATTAACATGGATAAATAGTTCATGGGGGGTTGTTCTTGCTATACATGGGACTATCGCAGCGCTCTCAATTGCTTTTATGGGAATGTTCATTCAGCAAGTCGCTGAAGCATCAAATAAGGATTTTGTTTATATAACTAGGCAACTGGTGCTTAGGCAGTATAAATTCTATCAGTTTAGTGTCGATGGCATCTGTAGTCTTTTAATCGGGATTTTTTTCTTGGTAATAGGTGGAGGAGTCATCCAATATGGAATATCAATGTCATGTTCTATTTATTTCATATTGCGATATATGATGGTCTTTAAATATCTATATTTTATTACTGAGAAAAAAGAAATAATTGATAGTATTCTTTTGAATAAAATGAAAGTTGTTAGTGAATATGTGTATGATATTAATGAGAAAAGCAAAAATCTAAGAAATGCTTATGAAGCCTGTATAGGTAAATATTCATCGTTAACAATCAGTATCAGAATGGATTTTGATTTGTATAAAGAGGTTAAACTAAGTGACCCGTATTTCGCGAGTGGTAAGGTTATTACCGGGTTTAATGAACTTGAATTAAAAAAACTGGATTCGTATATTCTCCGTGAGTATGCCGGGAAAAACGTTGAACTATATTTACAGCCATCATTCTATGATTCTGGTTTTATTAAAGATGCTTATGTGTTTCATGCTAAAGATGATAGTTTTGATTCATTTGATTCTCTTGTCCCACTAATTCAACGATGCTTTAACACCTCTGATATTAGTGAGGAGGTTTATTTCTATTCGGAAATGGAATCTAATGTAATTCAAAGTACTATCACATCTTTGCTTTCTAACAATAGCAAACAGTTGGATTTTTGTATTGAAACACTATATTTAATAATCATCTCCTCTCAGGAGATAACTGTTTTCCATAATTTAACAAGGGCAATGCGAGAGTCTCCTTCAGCAAAAAACACCCCGCGTACCATACTCCGTATATTCTATGAAGAGTTGATCTGGAAGTTTTATTTTGATGGGCGCGGCTATGATGTTGATATATTTAAAGATATGTTGTCTTTGCCAAGATTCATATATGACAGTGATGATTATTTGGACTTTATAGAAATGTCTCAAGATTTCATTGAGCAGAAAGTCTCGCATACACAAAATGATAAATTCCTTTACGTCTATTTAAAAGACTCGATTAGAAATCTTGTATATAGACAGTATAATGTATTTAATATAAATACTTCATTTTTAACGAGTGATTTTTATTCTCCTCGCCTTATGAGCGATTCTAAACTAGAAGAGGGGCAGGTTGCTCTCCTTGATGCAACAAAAACTATTATTGCGTATTTGAGTGTTCGTTTGGAATATATTAAATCCCAAGGTAATACTAGTCTTGTTGAACTAAAAAATGATGTGACTGAGGTCGGTTACATTTCTAGTTTACTATGTGATTGGTTAAACCCTAAGTATTTAGAGAGTATTTATTATTCTTCTGAAACCTATGATGTGCTTTTCTCGAAGAACTCAATGTTTTTGGATAGTTCTGATGAGTTTGAATTGAGGGAGATTCGGGGAGGGAAGGCTATAGCAATTAATGTTGGTTATCATAGGGCTGTTTCTTTGGCCTTGATGCTATTTAAAAGTTTTAGTTTTAATAACTCACTGAGTATTATATATATTGATGATCTTCAAGAATTTGTTAAAAGAAATGATTTTACCACTCACTTTATTGATAAAGTTATTGATGTGATTGGTTCTGATTATTTCATGGAATTAGTTGAGTTGATTGAAATTGACGATGCAAAGAAAGATCTCGAAGATTATCAAAGTCGCAAAGAAGATTTACTTGCTATTTTTGAACAGTTGAGGAGTAAAAAAAATCAAGTGGTGATGATGGAAGTTGAGTCATTGCCATATAGCCATAGCCTAATTGTTAAATATGAAGATTCGTTGAAGTCTGATTTTATAAAATCTGTACAGGAGTATATTGATCTTTCATTGCTAAAAGATGCTCAGGTCTTATCTGGCTTGAACTATGAGTTTCAAATAAGGAAAAGAGAAATACTTGAACCTATAAATGGAGAATTTTTCTCGCAATCTAGTTCAATATACGCAAGCCATATGATGAGAAATTTGATTGATGGAATGGTAAAGAGTGTTGAAAAAGCACGAGTTAGTGTTGTAAAAATAAATCATCCCAATGATCTTCCTGAAGGTGTGAAATATATAACTATAAATTCATTAATAGAAGAAATTGAGTATTCATTCAGGTTCTATCGCGGACTAAGATACACGAATAGTAGTCAATCAGAACCTTTTGATGATAATGGTTTTTATTATATAGCATTAAGTTCTTGTTATGATTTTTATGGTGACAAAGCAAACATTCTTAGCGTTAATTTTGATAGCGAAAATAATGGGCGTTTGAACAATAAAAATGATGATAACGATAATGTAGAGCCAGAAGTACGTATGTCTGTAAGTTTGTTACTACGTTGGGAGCCTAAGGAATTACAAAAAGTATTCTTCATTTCTGCTGAGGATTGTAAAAGGCACTTAGCAAATCAACGTAGTAATAATTAAAATGCTGGGGCATTGTGGCTCTAGGTTACGGGGGGCACCAGATACTAAACTATCTGCACAAATATGCACGAGAATGCACGAGAATGCATGATTATTTGAACTTAAATTATTCTAAATTCCCCTAGTTGGCGCTCGCTGGAGGGCTCTTTAGCAAGTGCACGAAAACACGCATGATCGTTGTGCGCAGGTGACGGGGGGAAAGCCCGCGCGGCAGGGTAGGTAGGGGGATGCCTCAAATATAGGAACATTGGCGCAATTCTGGCGCGCTGCTGCGTTCTGTGTGTTGTGTGCGGGTAATGGCGTGTTTAGGTGATGGGGCGCTTAGAATGGCGCTGGCGCGCCGTGTGTTGATGTGATGCGGAGAGCGCCGCCGGGGTGGCGGCGGTGTGGCTATTTGGTGGATTCAAGCAGGGCGTAAGGTGTAAAGCGGATCACTTCTTCGCCAAGCCAGTCGTTGACGTGCTTCAGTGCTTCCATTGCTGGCATCAGTTCGTTGATGGCAAACACGCGCGCGGCTTTCTCCACATCACCGAATGACCCGTTTCCGTCCGGCATGGCCCCCATCAGTTGCGGTGGTACGCGGTGAGCGGCAAGGATGTCATCACGCGTAGCTGATTTTATATTTAAAAACTCATCTTTTGCAGATATCTGGCTGAAGGGGATAAGCTGCACCCCGTCTTTACCGCCGCCAGGCGCTTGAATCACTACGTTCTTAAATGCGCCTTTGTTTCTGGCACCCGCCAGCGTTTTCTGTATGGTCTTTACGCCAGCGTCGTCAACTTGCGAGGTGCTGATATACAGAATGCACCCGGCGTGAGATCCGTTCTCATAGTACATTTTGCGGAACATATCCGCCGAGTGTGACAGGCTGGCAGACAGCAGGGCGCCCATATACTCCGGCATTCCGTAGATTTCCTGGTGAATATCAGGATTCATGACGTGGCAAACAGTGCCGGTCTTGAAGGCTAATTCATCTTTCCACTGCCTGATAAACCAGTACGTGTCCAGGTCGGTGCCGCGCCGGGTGTACTTCGCAGGGGAATGGCGAAGCGGTAGCCGCCCGCCTAGCCGGTTCTTTCGTTCTTCAAGGTAGAAGTTGCCAAACACAAACCAGTCAAGTGCCAGGGCGGAGAACGTCTGGCGAGACAGTAGCGGGTGTGGAATAAAGCATCCCGCCAGCGCGTTGCGCTTGAAGTACAGCGCTGACTGGTGCCAGGATGCTTTGCCGAATGAGCGCGCAAGCCCGTACCAGTCCACCGGCGTTTCGTAATATCTGCCGTTGTCGGCGCAATACATATTGTCGAGTAGGTCGTAAGCGTCCGCGACCTGGTATGGCCCATCAAAGGTGAAGGCGCTAAGGGCTGGATCGCGCTTCAGTGCTTCACCAATATCATGTTGTTGTGTACCGTCAGTAAGCATAGTCAGGCCGCTTTCGTGTGTTGTTGTGTTCATTAAAACTCTCTTACGGAACCGCCGCCGCTGCCGTTCTCACGTCCAAGCGGCTCGTTGATGACTGCCAGCATATTTGCCCAGGCTAAGTCGCCATGACTGACACCGCGCGCACGGTCAGTGTCATAAGTAACCATGCCGCCTGGTGTGGTGATTTTTCTGACGGCGTTGAATGCTGACACTAACGCCTGTTCACTACGGTCATACTCCCAGCGGCCCGCGCGGATCACCTGCTGCATTTTGAGTACCAGGGTGCGCTTTGATGACAGCGACATGATGAAGCAGACCGCCGCCGGGAAGAATTTTTTGACCAGTTGCCAGACCGCTTCACCAATGCCGGTGCCGTCAATGGCGATGTGCCTGACGTTGTATTTAATGGTCAGGTCTTCGATCACTTTGGCCTGTTCTTCAAACTCCATCCCGCGTAGCTGGCGCGTCTCTATCGTGCGGAACTTGCCACCACTGACCAGGGAGGGGCAACCACGGAAACAGCGCCGCTGTCACCGTTGCCGCTGCCGCCGTTGGCGTCGTAGCCTATCGTCAATTGACAGCTTGTAGTACGTGTTTTTAATGGCATAAGTCACGGATGTATCTTCGCCCTGCTTGCTTTCGCCGCCGTCGATTTCGGTGAATTTGCCGCGCATTTCCACATCAACGATCAGGCTCTCGCCGGATGTGTAATATTCCCCGGTGAAGCGGATAAGCGTACCGTCCAGATCGCCGCCGTATTCCAGAAGCAGATCCTGAACCAGGCCGCCTACAACCATCGTGGCATCAAGCGCGCCGCTATCCAGTCCGAGATCGACACCAACGGAGCCAATCATCCCGCCGCCCTGATAGTCGTCAGTTTTGCGGGTCAGTTTTGGCAGCGTTACAGATGTCACTTTGCCGATATTGTTCACGCTGTTCATAAAGCAGGTGAACAACCGTAGTTTTGCTGGAATCGCCATTTAGTTACTCCCCAGAGACGAAAACGCGCCTTCAAAATATTCATCGGTGAACGTCTGGATCAGCGTCAAATCTTCCATCGGTGGTACTGGCGTGTACTTGTAGCGGATCGCCACTTTGCCCTGAATGAGATTTGCAGTTCCGTTGTCCACGATGTCAAACCAGGCTTCCGCGCCAAGCAATTTGCCAGCCGTCACCAGTGCGCTGAGTTTTTTATTAATCGCGCTCACCACGTCTTTCACGTTGATCGGGGTAAGTGGCCCGTCAATGGTTTCAAACTGTGCTTCCGCGATGGTGTCCGCCAGGATTTGCGCCGTACGGGTGTACACCTCAAACACAAATTCATTGGTGTCTGTGGTGCGGTTGCCCCAGAAACGGAAGCCGTTACGCTTGATGATGGTGGTGATTTCGGCGTTGTTCAGCGTCTGTGCGTCACTGTCTTCAGCCTGAAGCGCCCAGAAAACATCCTTCGAAATGCCAAGCGCATTGCTGACGGCAATGTTAGATATCGCCACTGTAAAAAATGGCAGCCTGTTATTTATCGTGCCGGGGGGGGCACAGCATCAGGGAAGGCTATTCCATCGATTGCCATCACGCGCAGCAGTGGCGACCGGCACCGCTTCCGCGTTGCTGATCGTGACGCTTATACCGGCGTCCGCGCGTACTGGCTTGATCTGAATTACGGGAAAAAGAAAAAGGTTAGTGTCCGCCGTCGCGCAACAACGAAAAAAACGGATAAGAGCAGCAGCAGGGAAGGTGACTACATTGAAGGCGCTGAAGGTAACGTTTTTATTATGCGTAAAACCTTCCAGAACGAAGAGGCCGCCAGGCGTGCAGCGGCGGCGAAGTGGCAGCAGTTACAGCGCGGAGCGGCGGAGTTTTCGATCACCCTGGCGCGCGGGCGCGCGGAGTTGTACCCGGAAATGCATTCGACGGTAACCGGCTTTAAGGCAGATATTGACGCTCAGGACTGGATCATCAGCAAGGTACAGCATGATGTTGATAGCAATGGATTTACAACACAGCTTAACTTTGAAGCAAAAATATCTGACTGGATTGCAGAAACTGAATAGAATGGCGATGAGTTCAACTCCCCAAGGGAGTCACCATTATGTTCAAATGCCCACATTGCGGTGCTACGGCCCGCACACGTACCAGTAAGCCACTTAGTGAAGTAACGATCCGTCAGTACCATCAATGCCAGAATATGGAATGCGGTCTGTCATTCACTACCCTTAACAGCGTAGAGAAGATTGTTACCAGACGTGAACGGTGCGATAAATTAGCGAATGATTTTATTCCTGCAGGCGTCTTTCCTGACTCGCACTATGGACGTGATCAGTTAAATTTGGCTATATGATAATAGAGTGGATTACTGCAACCCTGTTCATTTAAGAATTTGAGGCTCAGGTTATTGAGCCTCAAATTGAATGAAACGTGCTAGAAAAATTGGTGCCTTCGCTTATCTTCTATCTAGTGTTTCCAGTCCAGCGAGTTCATAACCCGATTGGACGCTACCGATGTATTCACTTGCGAGCGACGGTGCAACATCCTTATCGATGCCATTACCAATAAACTTCGTTGTTATATTTTGGGTCATACCTGAAAGTTCGGCGCTAGCTTTGTTTACATCATCACGGCTATATCCCCACTCGTGAATCATTTTGCTTGCTATGTCATAACCACCAGTGCAGGCTTTAGCTAAATAATCAGTTACTGCCGCCGGATCAGGAAATGTGATTGTCTTCTGCATGTAACGCATTGAGCCTTCTGCGTGAGATATGCAGTTAGGTGTCGCTGGTTTATTCATTGCAGCTTCCATCACTTTCTCTCCAAGCGCATATCCCTCCGCGGCTGTTTTAGGTTTGTTTGGATGAACCCTCTCGTCTGCTTGTTGCTGGCGTTGCTGCATATCTATGGCGCTTTGTTTACCCAAATATGAGCCAACGGCTCTTGCCACAATCATCACTGCAATAGCAAAAATAAGGCGCTTTCCCCATTTCACTAACGTGCTTTCTTTTGTTTCATTATTGTTGCTTATCATCAATCCTCGCCTTCAAAATTCTTATGTTATGGTACGTGCCGCAAGATAATACATTGGTACGTACCGTAGTAGTATGATCAGGATGGGGGGAAACATGGAAAAACGGCACCACAGCGACCGCAAACAAATCAGGTTTGGGTGCTACTAGAAAAGATTGATATGGATCGAGGTGAGATGCCACTTTCTAAGTGGGTTAAATCCGCTAGTGAAGAGAAACTTGCTATTTGCCACGCGATGAGAACGTTCGTTGAACGTTAACTTATATGTGAAGAAGCCCCGCATTGCGAGGCTTCTAAGTCAATGTGGTCGGTATGTGGACGTGACCTGAAACAAATCCTTTTATTTCATTGTGTTAGTTCTTAAAAAAAAGCCCCATCGGGGGAGATGGGGCAAAGTAACTCATTGATTATGGAATGTTCTGTTCTCTGGTCAGTTGAGAACGAGAATGACTTTACCTATCAAAAGTGTAGTTAAAATGAAGAAATTATGGAGTTTAAAGCTAAACTCCGGCGTAAAAATAAGGAAAAATTATGTCATCCCGCTATCTTTTACTGCTGCCGCTGTTCCTTGCTGGCTGCGCAAAACAGGCTCAACCGGAGGCGCCATTACCGCCGCAGATCGGTATGGCAAATCCTGCTGCCGTCTACTGCCAGCAGAAGGGCGGAGAAAGCATTCCGCAGATTAATGAGAAGGGACAATTCAGCCTGTGTAAACTGCCAGATGGGGAAACGATCGAAGAATGGGCGCTGTGGCGTCGCGATCATCCGCAGAAAAAATGACAGCGAAGGTGACATCCAGTACACTTCGTAACCAGGATTATTCTGACTAACGAGTGATGCATGTTTTCGCTAAAACCGGGCACTACCGCCATGATCATCGGTGCCCGTACGGTTGCTGGCCGTGCCAATATAGGCAAGAGCGTTGAGCTTTTCGCTCTCATCCAACCCGGTGAACGCTGCCTGAATCCTGTCAACGGCGTGATGACTGAACTGGCTGCCGACGCGCCGCGCGCGCTGTGGCTGGTGACCGGTGACGTCAGCGCCGGCGACGGTCTGCACGGTTTTGCCTTTGTGCGATCGGAATATTTAATGCCGCTGATGCCCGATATGCTGCCGGCGCGTGAGCGTGAGGTGCGGGTAGCGTAAACGCGACGTCGGCTGACGTCGCGCGGTAGGTCAGAGATTTTTCAGCCAGTCGGCGAGCACGCGCGCGTGGTTTTGCGCGGTGTTTGCGGCGGCGTAAACCAACGTAACGCCCTGATTATGCGCAATGTCGGCCAGCCTGCGACCGTCCTCCAGATGGTGTGAAAGCTCTTCGCGATAGTGCTGGCAGAAGCTGGCAAAATCGATCACTTCTCCGTGAAAGGCCTTACGCAGCTCTGCCGACGGGGCCAGGGTTTTACACCACTCATCGTAGATGAGGTCTTCCTTTTTGATGCCGCGCGGCCACAGCCTATCAACCAGAACACGGTAGCCATCATCAGGTGCAGCGTCTTCGTATACGCGTTTACACTGGATCATATCCTTCCTCCCTTTGTCCTTTTTGACCATACCACAAACTTTGGTTGGGTTCTCTGGTCAGCTATTGCTATTGTGCGCAGACATCGCTAGTCTGAGGCTCCTTATGCCGTACGTTAACGTCAGCCCATAAGGACCCATCATGGAAAACTCCGCCGTTACTCCTCTTCTCCGTATTGCCCTCGTTGGCGACTACAATGCGGATGTCATTGCGCATCAGGCGATCCCGCTGGCGATCGACGATGCTGCCGCGGTGCTGGAACTGCCCGTTGAATATTGCTGGTTGGCCACGCGCGACGTGAAAAGCGCTGACGATCTGGCCGGTTTTGACGCCCTCTGGCTGGTGCCTGCCAGCCCGTACCAGAATACCGAAGGCGCGCTGACTGCCGTGCGCTATGCGCGTGAAAACAGCCTGCCGTTTCTGGGTACCTGCGGGGGTTTTCAGCATGCGATCGTTGAATACGCGCGTAATGTGATGGGCTGGGAAGATGCCGCGCACGCGGAAACTGACCGCGAGGGGCGGATGGTCATCGCGCCGCTCACCTGCTCGTTGGTGGAAAAAAGTGATGCCATTGAACTGCGCGCCAACACGCTGATTGCCCGCGCCTACGGCCGCGACACGATCGAAGAAGGGTATCACTGCAACTACGGGATTGCCGCCGACTTCGCCGCCGAGCTTGATGCGCAGCCGCTGCGCGTGACGGGTTGGGATGATAATGGTGATATTCGCGCGGTAGAACTGGTCACTCACCCGTTCTTTGTCGCGACGCTGTTCCAGCATGAGCGCAATGCGCTGGCGGGCCGGCCGGCACCGCTGGTGCAGGCCTTCCTGCACGCCGCCGCGCAGTAAAAATAGACTCACAGTCGATTGGATGGCGGCTACGCCTTGCCCGGCCGACTGTGACTCTCTCTCTACTGGCCGACGTGAATCTCTTTGTCGCGCCCGGCCAATCCGCCAAATACGGCCATCACCAGCGCCAGCCCGGCGACCGCCATCAGTGACAGCTGCCATGCTCCGGTGGCGTCATGCATTTTCCCCATCAGCGGCGGGCCACAGGCGGCGAGCAGATAGCCCACCGCCTGAGCCATACCGGACAGCGCCGCCGCCTGATGTGCCGAACTGGCGCGCAGGCCGATAAACGTCAGCCCGAGAATCATCGTCGCGCCGGAACCGAAACCAAAAATAACCGTCCACAGCGCTGCCTGTGCCGGCAGCAGCCAGTAGCCCAGCGCGCCGATCGCGCACATTAACGCCACGGCAATGGCGATCCCGCGCTGATCCTTTAGCCGATGGAGGATCAGCGGGATGGCGAAACCGGGTGCGGCCGTGGCCAGCTGAAGCAGGCCATGCAGAGAACCCGCCTGCGCTTCGCTGTAGCCCCGGCTAATCAAAATTGCCGGTAGCCAGCCAATAATGACGTAGTAGACCAGCGAGTTAAGCCCGAGGAAAAGCGTGACCTGCCAGGCCAGCGCCGAACGCCAGATCCCCCGGTTATGCATCGCGCCGCTACTGGAGATTGCGCTAGCGCGCGATGAACGCCACTGCGGCAGCCAGCACGCCAGTGCCAGCAGCGGGAATACCATTAACATCAGTAGCGCACCGCGCCAGCCCAGGCCGCTGAGCGCAATCGGTACTACCAGCGCGGAGCCCAGCGCGGCGGCGGCCCCCATCGTTACCGAATAAGCACCGGTCATTTTCGCGACCTGGCCAGAAAAATCCCGTTTGATAAGCCCTGGCAGCAGCACGTTGCCCAGCGCAATGCCGCAGCCAATCACCGCGGTACCGATAAACATCAGTGCGATCGAGGGCAGTGAGCGTACGGCGATGCCGGCGCAAATCAGTAACATCGCGGCAAACAGGCTGCGTTCCATACCAAAACGGCGAGCGACGCCGGCGGCCAGCGGCGAGACCAGCCCAAACGCCAGCAGCGGCAGGGTGGTTAACAGGCCTGTTTGCGCGGTGGTGAGCGCGTATTCGGCGCGAATGGCGTCAAGCAGCGGTGCCGCGCCGGTAAAGGTGACGCGTAGCGTCGAAGCAATCAGTAAAATACCGACAATCAGCAGCCAGCGGCGGCTGGAAGAAGTCACAGCGTCAGACATAGTGTTCTCAGGTCAACAGTAGAGACGCTACGATACCTGCTTTAGCCTTCGTTTAAATCAAGCTAAAATGACAAATTATCGCTAAATTCGGACAAAATAATGCTGGGGTTGGGTTTAGGTGGCTATCATCCTGACAGCCATGAGGATGCTGCAGTAGCCTTTGGTGTGCAGGTATCAGAAGGGGAACAGCATATTCCGCTGCATCAGCACCGAAAAGGACAGCTGATTCTGGCGCTGCACGGTGCGATTACCTGCGAAGTTGAAAACGCTATGTGGATGGTGCCGCCGCAGTTTGCGGTGTGGATCCCCGGAGAAGTACCGCACAGCAATCGCGCGACGCCACAGGCGGAGCTATGCTTTCTGTTTATTGAACCGGGCGCCGCGAAGATGCCCGCGCACTGCTGCACGCTAAAAATTTCGCCGCTGGTACGTGAGCTGATTCTGACGCTGGCCCGGCGGGATAAGGACGCGCGTCTGACGGTGGAAAGCCAGCGGCTGATACAGGTTCTCTTTGATGAACTGCCGCAGCAGCCGGAGCAACAGCTACAGCTGCCGGTTTCCGCGCACCCGAAAATCCGCCTGATGGTCGACACGATGGCATCGGCACCGGCGCAGTGGCAGACGCTGACGCAGTGGGCCAGCCGCTTTGCGATGAGCGAACGCAACCTTGCCCGGCTGGTGGTTAAAGAGACCGGCCTCAATTTTCGCCGCTGGCGGCATCAGCTGCAGCTGATCCTCGCGCTACAGATGCTGGTACGTGGCCTGAGCGTTCAGCAGGTGGCGCTATCGTTAGGCTATGACTCGACGACCGCGTTTATCACCATGTTCCGTAAGGGGCTCGGGCAAACGCCGGGGCGCTATCTGATGGCGCTGACTACGACTTCCCAATAAGCAGCGACACCAGCCCAGCGGCAATCAACGGCCCTACCGGCACGCCGCGAAACAGCGCTACGCCGAGCACGGTACCTATCAGCAGACCCGCTACCAGGTGCGGCTGGCTGCCCATCAGCGTCACGCCGCGCCCGCCAAGCCAGGAGACAAAGACCCCGACGGCGATAGCAACCAGTGATTTCCAGTGACCGAAAGAGTGAATCAGCGTGCTGGCGGGCAGGGTGCCGCTGGCGATAGGCGCCATGACGCTGATGGTCAGAATAATGATACCCATGCTGAGCCCCTGTTTTTCCACCCACGGGAAAAAGGCGCTCAGCGGCGTAACGCGGATAATAATCAGAACCAGGATAGACACGGCAACGGTGGTGTTATGGCTTACAAAGCCAAGCGCCGCCAGACCCAGGAGGATCAGCAGGGTGGTATCGAGCATAGAGCGGTAATCCTTGCCAAAAAGAGAAAAAGACAGCGTTGCCGTAGCCCTGGCGAGGCATTTATTGTCCCCCGGGTCGTGCCCCGGCGTTGTTATGCTCGGCCGGGCTACGTATTTCCGTTTCCCTACTGTACGCAAGAAGCGGCGCGCTGGCAGGTGTTTTTCAATCTTTGCGCAGGATTTCAGGCATTTGCCTGATTATTTGACCAATACCGTCATTAATGGGCTGCCTTCGCGCATAAACAGTGGAATCGTCTTCAGCCATACTTTGCGTAGCGCCGTTCGGCAATGGGGGTCAGGGTGCCGGCTGGCGCTTCGCTTATCCGGCCTACGATCGACCAGGGGTATCATCAGGATTGGCGGCGGAAGGCAACCAGCTCCGGCTGGGCAATGCGCAGGTAATCAGCGGTATTGAGGATCACGGATTTTTCGAGACTGCCTGCGTTAAAGGCAATTTCATCAAAGCGTTCAAACAGCAGCGGATCGGCAATAAGCCGCAGCGCGCGGTGGAAGCTGAACGGCGGGATAGCGCCGAACACGCAGGCCGTGAGCGCTTCAACTTCCGCCGGGCTTGCCAGCGATGCCTTCAGCCCGCCAATATGCTGTGCCAGGCGCGACAGATCGGCCTGCTGGTCGGCCGCCAGAATCGCCAGCACATGCTGGTTCACGCCATTGCCTTTTACTTTGCATACCAGCGCCTTTGCGCCTTGGCCAAGCGCGGTACCGCGAAGGGCGGAAACGGCTTCACACTTACCCACTGCGTCGTGCTCCATCACCCGATAGCGCGCCTGTTGGTTATCCAATAATGCCAGCAGCCGCTGGTGGATATTCGGTGATACGGGCTCAATCATGCTTCCCCCCATTATTGCCATTTCGCTGATGTTTATGTTGATAAAGGCGCTGGTCGGCAATGTCCATCGCCGTATCCAGGTTATCGCCTACCTGCATTTTATACGCGCCCCACGAGAAGCTAACGCGATTTTCATCGTCAAGCAGCGCCAACTGCGCTTTGATGCGCTGCGGGATCAACCGGGCATCTTCTTCGTCATAGTCGACCAGAATAATGCAGAACTCGTCGCCGCCGAGACGCACCGCATAATCGCTCTTGCGCACGGTAGCGGAAATCGCCTGGGCAAGCAGGATAATGGCGCGGTCGCCCTCGTTATGCCCCCAGGTGTCGTTGATTTTCTTTAACTTGTCGAGATCGAGCGCGATGATCACGATGCTGGCACCTTGCTCGGTCAGGCGCTGAAGGCGCATGCTTTGCACTGGCGAGAGGATCTTCCGGTTATACAGCCCGGTGAGTGAATCGCTGATGTTTTCTTTGCTGACCATCTGGTAAAGACGGAAGTGGGTGCGCACCAGGTGCATTAAGGTCGCGGTTGTCAGCAGATAAAACAGGAACAGTTTCCACGAGCTGAGCAGGAAGTACATCACGTCCAGCGACAGCTCGATGCGCATATTTTCTGCTAGCGGGCGTGAGTAGTTCACATAGCTCAGTAGATGCGCTGCGCTGCGATGGACTTCAATATGCGCATTATTGTCGGAGTCGGTGAACGAGATATCCAGGTAGCGCCAGACCAGCGGCCGATCGTGGGTATAAAAGATATCGCGCATATCCTGATGAGAAAGATCGACCATCACGATCCCTTTCAGCAGTTCATGCTGAAAGACAGGGGTCAGGAAAGTTAAGATATTCTTACGGGTAAAGGTATCGGCATAGATGCTTGATACCACCGTTCTACCCAGAAAGAGGTTTTCCAGACTGGCGGGAGAAATACCCAAACGCCCACCGTAGAGGAAATTCCAGCCGGTTAACGCCGTATTTGTAATTTTAACCGGGGAATTAAAATAAATATATTGATTCATTAAATCAATATAATAACGAAAACGTTTTTGTGGCTGCGGTTCATTCGGCAGAATAGATTTCCACGCTGTATTATTGGCGATGGCAGAATCAAAGGCTTCCAGCGCGGGCAGATCGTTCACCCACGTCTGGCAGGGAGAATGACCCGCGGTCAACGTGCCCTGCAGCGGCGTATAGGTGTAGTCGTCGACGTTCAGGCCGCTGATGTCACCGCGGTGCTGAACGCTGGCGCAGGCGCGCGCCGCCGCCTGGGCAGTAGGTCGGTCGCCCATTTTGCGGGTGAATTGCGATATAATTAGCTGGTTCTGATATTTATCATAGAGAAAAGCGGCTTCTCCTTTGTCTATGATATATCGCATATATTCTGTCATATCCCGGTGGCTGGCCACCAATTCATAGATCAGAAATGATGATGTCAGTATTACCACACCGGAGGAGATGACGAAACGTAATATTTTGTTCTGCAGTTTCATGGTGAAATTAAATCTTCTTCCGTGTAATTCGGAATTTTACCATGGGCGGGGCCGTATCTCTAGTAAAGCATTAGCAACGAAAATGTTTCAAAACACGTAGATGCGCTGGCAGAGGGCGATTCCCGCAATGCGTTTTTGTTTCTTGCCTGTTTCATCGGTTATGTGAAAGTAACATGTAAAGCATTTTAGCCCTACCATGTTGTCAGTAGGTGAAATGATTAAATCTAATAAAATGAAACGCTTTGAGCATGCCTCATCCGTTGCCGGATGGGCAGTCATCCACAGAGGGGCCTGGCTCAACAAAAGCCTGGTTCATCATACTGTTCTGCCAACCGTCATTATATTGGATGGTGGCCTATACATAGCGATACCTTAAAATAAACGAGACCAGAACCCTTTTTTAGGTGTGACCACCGCGGGCGTAGGGGGCACGGCAAGTTCAAGCGCATTTTTTTCGACCGCAACAAAGCATTCTTTCATTATTTCAGTCAGCTTCGGGTAACTGTGGATCTGCTGTTGAGCATAATATTGCATGTAAAGCTCAATACCATGAGCACAATAGCGCCATGTGTTTTGATAAAGCGTAAATTTGGCTTCTTGACTGAGATGATATTTTTTCGCTGTTTCATCCACTTTTATTTCGGTGCATATGACATATTCATAGAGGTCTTTTTCGTTATGCAGAATACGCGATGCGCCCCAAATAGCGCCGGAAATATAGCACTCATCGCTATCGCCAAAGAAACAGATCACACTGTATTTTTTAGCGTGACAATCTGACCATTCACTTAAGGTTATATCCTCTTTAGATTCAAGCATGTTAGCCGCATCGGCGTACAGAGGGCTACAAAATTTGAGGATTAATTTGAGGTGGTCCAGATCGCACCAGTAGGCACCGTTAATCGTGACAAGTGACTCACTTTGCGGAAGGTTACTGACAAATAGCTGTGTTGCTTGCAAGACGGCTTTATAGGTCGTGGTAGCAAAAGGGTCATTGTTTTTTTTCGCTAAGTCCGCTCTGGCCAGCGCAAAACGGTCAAGCATTTCTGAGACATTATACAGGCCTAAACTGTTTGGCTTCAGAAACAGGCGGTTATCGGCTTCAAGGATGCTGTCTATTTTAACGTTTATAGCGACTTCATTAATCACAGAGATACTCTCATCATCATTCAATTAAACCTATTATACACTTTTTGTATGATTAATCGTTACGCCGGGCATACTCTCCTAATTGTGGTGAGCGTTTCATCAAGTGATGATGATATGACCGGGGGATCTGCGAAGTAAAAAGGGACAATCAATCCTCCAGAGAGCGTTCAATGGCTATTGTGAAGGAAAATCAGCCAGCAAGATTTCACCGGCTGATTGATATGACTTAGTCCTTAACGGTACTGCCTTGCTTATGAAACAGTTCTCGGAACACCGGATAGATATCATCCTGATCGCGAATATGCTGAATGGCAAAATTATCAAACGTCTGCTGCAGGTGTTCATACTCGCGCCACAGGGTTTGATGTGCCCGGCGGGTGATTTCGATATAGCTGTAGTAGCGCACCACCGGCAGAATCTTCTTCGCCAGAATCTCATGGCACAGCGGCGAATCGTCCGCCCAGTTATCGCCATCCGACGCCTGCGCGGCATAGATATTCCATTGTGCCGGGTCGTAGCGGGCCTTCACCACTTCGTCCATTAACTTCAGCGCGCTGGACACGATGGTGCCGCCGGTTTCCTGCGAGTAGAAGAACTCATGTTCATCCACCTCTTTGGCCTGGGTATGGTGGCGGATATACACCACCTCGACGTTTTTATAGGTCCGGCTCAGGAACAGATAGAGCAGGATATAAAAGCGCTTGGCCATGTCCTTGGTGGACTGATCCATCGAGCCGGAAACGTCCATCAGGCAGAACATTACCGCCTGGCTGGAGGGTTCTGGCCGCTTCTCATAGTTTTTGTAGCGCAGGTCAAAGGTATCGATAAACGGAACTCGGTCAATTTTGGCCCGCAGCTCGGCTATCTCTTTGCGTAAGCGCTCTTCTTCCAGCAGCTGTGCGGGCTCACTTTTGGCCACCTCGTCAAGCGTGGCCTCCAGCGCGTGCAGCTCGCGGCGCTTCCCGGCCGTCATGGCGGTACGGCGAGCAAGGGAGTTTTGCAGCGACCGTACCACGCTGATATTGGCGGGCACGCCGTTAGACGTGAAGCCCGCGCGATGGGTTTTGTACTCGGTGAGCTGGCGCTGCTGATTGCGCTTGAGGTTCGGTAGGGCCAAATCCTCGAACAGCAGATCCAGGTATTCGTCTTTGGAAATCTGGAAGACAAACTCATCCTGACCTTCGCCATCGGCGCTGGCCTGTCCTTGACCACTGCCACCACCGCCGCCGCCGCCCTGCGGGCGCTCGATGCGATCGTTTTGCACAAAGTGATCGTTACCGGGATGTACCCGGTGGCGTAATCCGCCGCGCCCCTGATGGAACATCGGCTCGCTGATATCATCCGTCGGTATAGAGACAGATTCGCCGCTGTCGATGTCGGTCACCGAACGTTTATTGATAGCCTCGGAGATCGACTGTTTGATTTGCGCTTTATAACGGCGCAAGAAGCGCTGGCGGTTAACCGCACTCTTGTTTTTGCCGTTCAGACGCCGGTCAATGAACCAGGTCATAGCCCCTCCTGAACTGCGTTGCCAACTTATGCATGCCTTGGCCCGGTAAGCGTAAGCTTCCGGGCCGTATGTGGCTGTTATGATGATTTACGTACGCGCAAATACCATTCACATAACAGGCGAACCTGTTTACGGGTATAGCCTTTTTCCATCATCCGATCGACAAAATCATCGTGCTTTTTCTGTTCGTCAGTTGAGGTCTTGGCGTTAAACGAAATCACCGGCAGCAGCTCCTCGGTATTGGAGAACATTTTCTTCTCAATGACCGTGCGCAGCTTCTCGTAGCTTGTCCAGTTCGGGTTGCGGCCGTTGTTGTTGGCGCGGGCGCGCAGCACAAAGTTGACAATTTCGTTGCGGAAGTCTTTCGGGTTGCTGATCCCGGCAGGCTTCTCAATTTTCTCCAGTTCGGCGTTCAGCGATTCGCGATCGAACAGCTGTCCGGTGTCCGGATCGCGATATTCCTGGTCCTGAATCCAGAAGTCCGCATAGGTGACATAACGGTCGAAAATGTTCTGTCCATATTCAGAATAGGATTCAAGGTACGCCGTCTGGATCTCTTTACCGATAAACTCGGCGTATTTCGGAATCAGGTAGCCTTTCAGGAACTCCAGGTAACGCTCCGACTGCTCCTGAGGGAACTGTTCGCGCTCAATCTGCTGCTCCAGCACGTAGAAAAGATGTACCGGGTTAGCCGCCACTTCGGCGTGATCGAAGTTAAACACCCGCGAGAGGATCTTAAAGGCGAAGCGGGTCGACAGACCGTTCATTCCCTCGTCGACGCCAGCATAGTCGCGATACTCCTGGTATGACTTGGCTTTCGGGTCGGTATCCTTCAGGCTTTCCCCGTCGTAGACGCGCATTTTTGAGTAAATGCTGGAGTTTTCCGGTTCTTTCAGACGCGAAAGAATCGAGAAGCGCGACAGCGTTTCCAGCGTACCCGGCGCACACGGCGCGTGGGTCAGCTCACTGTGGTTGAGCAGTTTTTCGTAAATTTTGATCTCTTCGGAGATACGCAGGCAGTAAGGCACTTTGACGATGTAAACACGGTCAAGGAACGCCTCGTTATTTTTGTTGTTACGGAAAGTCACCCACTCCGATTCGTTCGAGTGCGCGAGGATAATACCGTTAAACGGCAGGGCAGAGATCCCCTCAGTACCGTTATAGTTCCCTTCCTGGGTGGCGGTCAGCAGCGGATGCAGCACCTTGATAGGCGCTTTAAACATCTCAACGAACTCCATAATCCCCTGGTTGGCGCGGCACAGTGCGCCGGAATAACCATAGGCATCCGGATCGTTTTGTGCGTAGTGTTCAAGCTTACGGATATCGACCTTACCGACCAGTGCCGAAATATCCTGGTTGTTTTCATCGCCGGGTTCAGTTTTGGCAATCGCAATCTGTTCAAGAATGGATGGCCACACTTTGACTACGCGGAATTTGGTGATGTCGCCGCCAAATTCATGCAGCCGTTTCGCCGCCCACGGCGACATGATCGTGCCGAGGTAGCGGGAAGGGACGCCGTACTCTTTTTCCAGAATCTGCGCATCTTCCTGCGGGTTAAACAGACACAGCGGATGATCGTTTACCGGGCTGCGCTCGCCGTTGGCGCTCAGCACATAAATGGGCACGCGCTGCATTAAGGATTTCAGACGTTCAGCCAGCGATGATTTACCGCCGCCGACCGGTCCCAATAAGTAGAGAATTTGTTTTTTCTCTTCCAGTCCCTGGGCGGCGTGTTTCAGGTAGGAAACAATCTGTTCGATGGCTTCTTCCATGCCGTAAAACTCTTCGAACGCCGGGTAGCGCCCGATGACTCGGTTCGAAAAGAGACGGGAAAGCCGCGGTTCCTGGGCGGTATCAACCATTATCGGCTCGCCAATAGCCGTTAATAGCCGTTCTGCCGCGTTAGCATAGGCACTGCGATCCTGCTTACATACAGCAAGAAACTCCTGCAGTGTGAACTCTTCGTCCTTGGCAGCTTCATAGCGCTGGCGATAGTGATCGAATATATTCATGGCATGCCGTCCTTTCGTTTTTTAGCACAGGTTAAGAGCCGTTGGTATGAATAATGGGGGCTCCCGGAAGAGGTAAGCCGAACGCCGTTCAACCTTGACCCAGCAACCTGTATGCCAGGTCTGCGGACAATCAACGGTTACGCGTGTGGCGATTACGCCTTCTAAAAATAAGCGTAGATGGCATTTGCAAAACTTGCATGGCGATAAAATCGATTTTCAATGACATATCAATAACTCATCAAAAAATACGAGCATTAAATCTTTTCAACTTTTTTGTGCTTTCATATAGCCGTCATGCATTTGTAAGGGCATTGCCATCAATAGGCGAGATAATGACAAGTCACATTATGTAATTACAGGTAAAAAATTTGTCGTCCGGCTAAGTGGAAGGTAAACTTTCGCCGCTGATACGTTGAAAAAAAAGGAATTACAGATTGTGAATCGAATCAAACTTCTAGCCCTAGGGGTGCTGATTGCCACTTCTGCTACCGCTGCTCAAGCGGAAAGTAAGTTCACGCTGGGTGCGGGCGTCGGCGTCGTTGAGCATGCATACAAACAGTATGACCACGATGTGTACCCGGTACCGGTAATCACCTATGAAGGCGATAACTTCTGGTTCCGTGGTTTTGGTGGTGGTTACTACCTGTGGAATGACGGTACTGACCAGCTGTCTCTGACGGCGTACTGGTCACCCATGTATTTCAAACCGGGCGACAGCGATAACAGCCAGTTGCGTAAACTGGATCGTCGTCAGTCCACGATGATGGGCGGGCTGTCCTGGTTCCACCATACTCAGTACGGTTCTCTGCGTACCACCCTGGCGGGCGATATGCTGGATGAAAGCAACGGTCTGGTCTGGGATCTGGGCTGGGTTTACCGTTACACCAACGGTGGCCTGACCTTAACGCCGGGCATCGGCGTACAGTGGAACAGCGATAACCAGAACGACTACTACTACGGCGTTTCCCGTCGTGAAGCGGCGCGCAGCGGCCTGCGTAGCTACAGCGCAGACAGCAGTTGGAACCCGTATCTGGAAATGACCGCGAATTATCGTTTCGCTGGAAACTGGAGCGTGTACGGTACCGCGCGTTATACCCGTCTGTCTGACGAAATCACCGATAGCCCGATGGTTGATAAGAGCTGGTCCGGACTGCTGTCTACCGGTATCACCTACACCTTCTAAGGCGTGAGCATTCGGTGCGACATGTCGCACCGAATTCAGGCCCCATGACGGTGCGTCGCACCGTCATGATCCCTCCCGCTAAAACGCGTATTTCATCCCAACCATCACCGAGACATCGCTGTAGCGATTGTTGCCTGCCTGTAGTGCGGTTCCGCCCCAGACGTTCAACGCCGACGTCAGTTGCCCCTGAACGCCAAGCTTAAGCTGCGCCACGTTTTGCGCGCCTTGCTGGGTAATGCGTACGGTATTCATGCGAATATCTGCAGCGTGCGTATTGTGCAACCAGTCGAGCTCAACATAAGGTTTGAATTCACGGTTTTTACCGTCATCCTCTGCACGATGGCCGCGCAGATAGAGACGAAGCCCCAGCCGCGACTGCATATTCCCGTGTCCGTTGTCCTGAATTCGGGTCCCGTTATCCTCGGTATGCGCTGCGCTCTTTACGCCCATCCACGTCAGCTGAGCCTGAGGTTCAAGATAGACCGCCTGGCGCCGCGATTCATGCAGCAGAATGTTGTATCCACTCTCAATCGAGGCCGTCATTCCCTTACTGCGGTAATGCTCGCTGGCCAGACTCTCGCCTTTAATCTGGTTATTGAACCAGCTGTAGTTGAGCCAGCTGTCCAGATACATGCCCCGACGGTTCTGCGCATTCTGATACCAGGTGCCGTAAGCCCCGACGCTGTAACCGTCCATGCTGTTGCGCGAGCGATAGCCCGTCGTGGCGGCGCGGGTTGAACCTTGTATGTCGCCGTAGCCCGCCATTAAGCCAGCCCCCCAGCGATCGTCACCGTTGCGGCTGCCGTGGAGGAACTCATTGCCCATTTGGGCAACGTAGCGATTGGCCCGCGAACGAAGCTGCCCGTCGGCAGCGCTAACGCGATTCTGCCCCCCTTCCTGGCGCAGCCAGAATGACCCGGCGAGAGCAGGGCGGTGATCTCCCTGAACGCCGTATTCAGTGGCCCCTTCACGATCGTCGAGCGAGAGATTGAACAGCGTGTTGGCGGCGGCAAGGTTCATCAGATAGCTGCCGGCTTCCGGGCGATACTGTGGCACCGGCGATGGCGGTGAAACTGGCGTTACCGCGGTGGTATTGATCGACGTCAGGTACCAGTTTTTCCCTTTTTGCACCAGGCTGTAATCCCATGGCCCGGCAACCACGCGCCCCGTCTGGCGAAATGCGCCCGTAGCGGAGGCCCCGCTAACGCTAATGACCTCAATCCCTTGCTGGGTTTGCGCTCCCAGCCCGCCGACGTTGCGAAAACTGACCGCCGTGGTTCCGGCGGTACTGCCGGCAATGCTGACGCGATCGGTCAGCGAATGATCGCCGCCAAGTACGGTGTTGATCGCCAGCAGGGCGCTGCCCTGGCCGCGGTAATCGCCGCTAATATTAAGCTGATTACCGGCATGCTCGGCGCTGCGTGAGAGGGTGACGGTTCCGCTATTATCCAGCGCTCCGGTAATGCTAAAGACGGCATCAGCGCTCGTAGCCTGGGCGAGCGAGCCGACGGTCAACGAACTGCCGTCATCGAGAGTGGTGCTGCCAACGCTGCCGTTACCTGAAAGCGCCGTCCCGGTTTGCGCACGCACGGCTCCTGCAAGTGAGCCGGTAACATCAAGACGCCCGGCGGCAAGCTTCGTCTCGCCGCTAAAGCGATTGTCGCCGCTCAGCGTTAAGGTACCCGCCCCCTGTTTAGTCAGGCCCCCGGGGCCGGTGATCCCTTGCTTAATCGTCGTATTGTAGCCTTGGGTATCGAGCGTGCCGCCCGCGTCGTTAAGCGCGATCGGACGCGCGCTGTTTAAATCCAGATTATCCAGCAGCTGCAGCGTACCGCCGTCAAACGTCAGCGTACCGCTGGCGTTGCCGAGGTTGGCATCTTTAGCGATTTGCAGTATGCCGCCGGAGAGCGTCCACGGCGTCGTGGCCGTCGTGGTGTTTTGCAAAAGCCAGGTGCTCGCGTCTTTTTTCGTAAAATGGTCAAAGCCCTGATACTGGGCGTCGTTGCCGATGCTGGAAACATCAAAACGGGCATTTTGCGACCCGCCGAGCATAAGGGTATCGTCACCGCTATCGCCGCTTACCGTGCCGATCACCTGATACCCCGCGTGCAGCGTAAGTGAGTTCGTGCCGTCGGTAAACTCGACCGCCCGGGCTCGCGTCTTGCCGTCCTGGCTCATCCCGCCTTCAAGTGTGCCGCTATTAATAATCGTCATATTGCTGCCGTAGACGCCGATACCGCCCGCGCCGGAGGTGCCGCTGGCCGTTCCGGCATTGCCGCCGCTGCCACCGGCAATGGTCCCGGTATTATTGAGCGTTCCGCCGCCGCTGGCGATGTGTACGCCGTCGCCGCCGCTACCGCCATCCGCTTTACCGCTGCCACCGCCGCGATTACCGGTACCGCCGAGGATCGTGCCGTCGTTGGTCACCGTTCCCCCCGCGCCAATCAGCACGCCGTTACCGCCTTTCCCGCCAGCGCCACCGTTGCCGGTATTGCTCCCGCCGCCGCCGGTACCGCCCATCCCGCCGCGCACCGAGGCGCCAGCGGCATTGGTGACGGTGCCCTGGCCGTCAATGGCGAGCCCGTTGCCGCCCTGCGCGCCGGTACCGCCGTTCGCGCTGGTGCCGTTGGCATTGGCTCCCGCGCCGCCGTCACCGCCGATAAACTGCCCTTTATTCAATACCTCGCCCGCGCCGGTAATGCTGACGGCGGTACCGCCAACGCCGCCGACGCCGCCGCCGCCGGCAGAATCATCGCCGCCTTTGCCGCCCGATACCTTACCGGAGGTTTCGTTAGTGACGTTGCCCTGCTGGCTGATTTCGATTCCGGTGCCGCCGGTGCCTGAATCACCGCCGCGCGCAGAGGGGAGGTTACCGCTACCGCCGCCTCGGTTGCCCGCGCCGCCGAGCACGGCGCCAAAGTTATCGACGTTCCCGCCGTTTTGTAGCGCAATGCCGCTGCCGCCGTTCCCTCCGTCGCCACCGTCCCCGCCGGTCAGGTTGAGCCCGCTGCTGGTGGAGTTTCCGCCGCCGCCGGTACCGGCGCTACCGCCAACTATCTGTCCTGCGGCTTGGTTGGTGATGATGCCGCTGCCAACGACGGTGATCCCGCTGCCGCCGTTGCCGCCCTCCGCGCCATAGCCGACAACGCCGGATCCCTGACCCATTTCTGCAGCCCCGCCGTTACCGCCGTCGCCACCAATGCCGCCGACGATCTGCCCGCTGTTGGTAAGGGTGCTGGTATCACTCAGCCAGACGCCACTGCCGCCGCTGGCGGCTTCACCACCGGTGCCGCCAACGCCGGTAACGGTACTGTTTTGCGTGCTGTTGGCGTTAGCCGCCAGCCCGCCCGTCGCACCGCGACCGCCGCGAAGGGTACCGGTGTTATTAATGTTGCCGCCCTGGGTGGCGGTCACGCCGTCACCGCCTTTCCCGCCGGATCCGCCGCTTCCCGCATGAAGCGTACTGCCGCTGGTGGTCAGAGCGCTAGCGCTGGCGCTACCGGTATTCCCGCCGGTGCCACCATCGCCACCGCTTATTGTTCCGCTGTTGGTATAGCTGCCGCTTGTGGTTAACAGCACACCGCTACCGCCGCCGCCGCCATCGCCGCCGTTACCTCCGTTGCCGGCATTCGCGATATCCGCAGTGTTTGCGCCGCCGTTGCCGCCGTGGCCCCCACGGCCCCCGACGATCGTACCGGTATTGCTGGTTGATCCGCTGCCGTTAAAGACAACGCCAGCCGAACCGCCGCCGCCGCCACCGCCTGCGGCCCCGGACCCGCTGTTTGCACTGCTAACGGGCTCCTGATGACGGCCACCTGTTCCTGCGGGGAGCGGCGTGCTGCCGGTGCTGCCAGCATAGCCGTTTTCACCATCGCTGCTGGCCTGGCCACGGCCACCGACACCGCCGTGGCCACCGTTACCCCCTACGCCGGTGACAAGGTCCATATTGCCGCCGTGTCCGCCCTGGGCGCTGGCATCCGATGTCGCTGGGCTGCCATCCGCACCGTTGGCGGCATAGGCACCCTGGCTGAAGGCGGCGTAAAGCGCCAGGCTTGTGGCAAACGCAATTGCGCTCTGCCTGAAGGGGAGCGCGTGTAAAACAGGCATGGTAATCCTCTGCTAAAAACTGAATCGGCACATATACGCTTTGCGCAGGTGAGGCCTTTATGGCGTCATGGTTTGCGCAATAGAGTTGATAAGGGAGGCGAGGAGGGATTTAAATAGATAAAAATGGTATTCATTCACTATTAGCTAGTGAGTTGTTTTTATCGATGCAGACTATCACCGATTTTTGTGCCGATTTAGGATCTTGCTTAGAAGATTGATCTATTCAATGTTACCGGTAACTTATTTTGAATAAATGCGCTTTGTTGATGTGCCGTAGAGAAAAAGGCCGGGCAATAGGATAGGCCCGGCCAGGAGGAGGGAATTAGCGGTTGAGGACGCGAATGGTTTGCGCAAGGCGCGCCGGTTTTTCTTCGGTGGCTTTCTGCGTTGCGCTGGCGCAGGCGGTTTCTACGCAAACGAAGGTTTTATAGCCGTCATCCGGCATATCACCCATGCTAACGGACAGGGCCGGGCCAGGGTTCCAGCCGACAACGTTCACATGGTGATGATGAATCACGTCGATAGTACGCTTCAGCGAGGCGTCGTGGATCACGCTGCATGCTTCCGGGTTCAGGTAAACGCGGTCGGTTCGATCCGGGAAGGTCTGTACACCGTCGCTCAGCTCACCGATTTGCGCATTCAGCACTTTATCAATATAGCGATCGCCCAGACCACTCACTTTCACGGCATGAATGTCGCCGACGTTGAAATAGGTATGCAGTGCGGTCGTGGTTTCGAATTCACCGTGGGCTTCCAGCTCCATCTCGCAGGTTTTACCCAGCTTGAAGCGCGCGAGCAGAGAGAACTCGTGTGGCCAGTACTGGCGGGTGGCATCGCTGCTTTTGAGCTCGAAGGTTAAGACCACGCCATTATCGTCTTCATTATGCGCCTTCAGCGCCCACGGCAGGTTACGGGCAAAACCGTGCGCCGGGAAACCCTGCTGCGCGGCTGGGCCAAACCACGGCCAGCAAATGGGCACGCCGCCGCGGATGGCAACGCCGTCTTTAAACGGGGTATTGGCGCTTAGCCACAGCACTTCTTGTTCCCCCTCTGGCTTCCAGGAAAGCAGATGTGCACCCTGGAAGGCCACTGAGGCTTTTACTTTGGGATGGTCTACGACAATCAGTTCCAGCTCGTCGAGCTGGCGACGGGAGAGGACAGGGGTAAGCTGTTCGATAACCGGGAGAGCGAAAATTTTGTTAATCATGATGCAATCCTTGGTGTTGAAAACTTTTAGCCATAAAAAAAGGCGACCGAAGTCGCCTTTTTGGATCAGGTTCTCATCTCAAACTTATTTGGAGATGTGAGCGATCAGGTCCAGAACTTTGTTAGAGTAACCAGTTTCGTTGTCGTACCAGGAAACCAGTTTCACGAAGTTGTCGTTCAGAGCGATACCTGCTTTAGCATCGAATACGGAAGTGCAAACTTCACCGTTGAAATCGGTAGATACAACGTCGTCTTCGGTGTAACCCAGAACGCCTTTCATTGCGCCTTCGGAAGCAGCTTTGATTGCTTTCTTAATTTCTTCGTAAGAAGCAGCTTTTTCCAGACGAACGGTCAGGTCAACAACGGATACGTTCGGGGTAGGAACGCGGAACGCCATACCGGTCAGTTTGCCGTTCAGTTCTGGCAGTACTTTACCTACAGCTTTAGCAGCGCCGGTAGAGGACGGGATGATGTTCTGAGCTGCGCCGCGGCCGCCGCGCCAGTCTTTGTGAGACGGGCCATCAACGGTTTTCTGAGTGGCGGTGGTCGCGTGAACAGTCGTCATCAGACCTTCGATGATGCCGAAGTTGTCGTTGATAACTTTAGCCAGCGGTGCCAGGCAGTTAGTGGTGCAGGATGCGTTGGAAACGATGTCCTGGCCTTCGTATTTGTCAAAGTTAGCGCCTTTAACAAACATCGGGGTGTTGTCTTTGGACGGACCAGTCAGAACAACTTTTTTCGCGCCAGCGGTGATGTGCTTACGAGCGGTTTCGTCGGTCAGGAAGATACCGGTAGCTTCAGCAACAACGTCAACACCAACTTCGTCCCATTTCAGGTTAGCCGGATCGCGTTCAGCGGTAACACGGATTTTTTTACCGTTAACGATCAGATGACCGTCTTTCACTTCAACGGTACCGTCGAAACGGCCGTGAGTGGAGTCATATTTCAGCATGTATGCCATGTACTCTGCGTCTAACAGGTCGTTGATTGCAACGATCTCAATGTCAGAACGTTTCTGAGCAGCACGGAAAACAATGCGACCGATACGGCCAAAACCGTTGATACCTACTTTGATAGTCATATATTCCACCAGCTATTTGTTAGTGAATAAAAGGTTGCCTGTAAAATTACAAAAACCTTACGCAGCGTCAAGCGGAATCGTGTCAATCATTGCGACAAATCAATCTGCTGCCTAAGCTTTGCACGACTAACCTGCCTCACTCTCCCTTTGAGCTTGAAACCACGTGGGGGCGGCGCCGGGGATTTTAAAGGGCACTGGAGATAAAAATGTGATTGGCGTCACAATTACCCGGCAGCTTTTTTACGCCGATTAAGTTTAGAACAAAAGTTCACGCTTCATTGTTAATGTTTTGTTAGAATCGACTGGCAAATGTATTTTTCATAGCGAGATGTGAGCAAAATGGTGAACAAACCCACCCCAGAAGAACTGAAAAATACCCTGAGTGAAATGCAGTTCTATGTCACGCAGAAACATGGCACAGAGCCGCCGTTTACCGGGCGTTTACTGCACAACAAGCGTGATGGGATTTACCACTGTCTGGTGTGCGATGCGCCGCTTTTCCACTCCCAAAGTAAGTACGATTCCGGATGCGGCTGGCCGAGCTTTTATGAGCCGGTTAGCGATACGGCCATTCGTTATCTCAACGATTACTCCCACGGTATGCAACGCACTGAAATTCGTTGCGGAAATTGTGACGCGCATTTGGGGCACGTGTTTCCCGACGGTCCGCAGCCAACGGGTGAACGTTTTTGCGTCAATTCCGCATCGCTTAGCTTCACGGATGACGAAAATGGCGACGCAACCAAAGGGTGAAGAAACGATTCAGCAAATTATTCCACAGGAGAGGGGGCTGAACATGAGTATTGAGCAAATGATCGACAATATGACGCCGGAAATTTACCAGCGTTTAGCCACCGCGGTGGAGCTGGGTAAATGGCCCGACGGCGTGGCGCTGACCGCAGAGCAAAAAGAAAACTGCCTGCAGTTGGTGATGCTGTGGCAGTCGCGCAACAACAGCGATGCCCAGCACATGACCATTGATACCAACGGCCAGATGGTGATGAAAAGCAAGCAGCAGTTGAAGGAAGACTTCGGCATTGCGCCGAAGCCTATTGCGACCTTTAAGCAGCACTAAGCGGCGGCCCACGGCTCAATTAACCGCTCTTTGGCGTACCACATCGCCTCTCTGACCGCGACCGGCCTGCTCAGCAGGCCAAGCGCGTAGAAGCGATCGGCGATGGTTTGCTGCGCGCGAATGGCCTGCATGTCCATTTCCCGGGTCTGATGGCTGCGCCTTGCCAGCGCGCAGGCCAGAGACCCGGTATCCAGCCCCAACTCCCCGGCCAGCAGCTGCGCGGCCTCCTGGCGGTGACGATCGATATATTTGCCAGTTTTGACCAGCGCGGCCACCACCCCAGCAATAATATCCTCGTTTTGTTGAGCGTACTGGCGGCGGGTGATGTAAAACTGATGATTGTTGACGCGGCCTTCGCCCGTGGCCAGGACACGCAGCGTACCGCTGCGCTCGGCGGTGCTCAGCAGCGGGTCCCACATCATCCAGGCGTCGGCTGACAACACGTCGCTGGCGGTCAGCGGGTATTTCGGCGGCGCGTAAACCACTTTCACATCTTCAAGCCCCAACCCGGCTTCCTCCAGAATCTGTACCAACAGCCAGTGCACGTTCGATCCCTTATTCAACGCAATCCGTTTTCCCCGGAGCTGCTCAAGCGTGCGGATATCGCTCGCGTTGGGCACGACCATCGCCACGCTTCGCGGCGCTGGCGGCTCCCAGGCAACGTACAGCAGCGCGTTGTCCTTCGCCTGGGCGAAAATCGGCGGGGCTTCACCGGTGGTGCCAAAATCAATTTCGTTGTGACTTAAGGCCTGTAACAGCTGTGGGCCTGCCGGGTATTCGCTCCACATCACGTTAACCCCCAGTTCGGCGAAGTTTTGTTCAAGCAGCTGACGCGCCTTCAGCACGCCCAGGTTGCCAAAACGCTGATAGCCGATACGCAGTTCGCGTTCGCGTGGCGCAGGGGGCGGCAGCACCCCGGCTTTCCGCCGCTGTTTAATCACGCCCAAATGTGCCAGATGCGTGCGCAGCGTATGGCGGCTGATACCCAGAAGCTGAGCGGCCTGGCTTTGGTTATGGTCGCTTCGGTCCATGGCGGCGTGGATCATCGCCTGCAGCAGGCGGTCGTACAGCGCGCCGCTGTGGCTGTCCAACTGACGACGCATAAAGGCGGACAGTTCATCGCTCTCCTCCGGTGCGCCCGGCTGCGTGGGCGAAACCGGCGTTAAGCGCAGATGTTCGGCGCCGAGTTCGCTTTCCGGGTTCAGCAGCACCGCGTTGTGCAGCGTGTTTTCCAGCTCGCGGATGTTGCCTGGCCACTGATGAGCGCTCAGCCGCGCCAACGCCTGGGCGGAAAGCCGCTGGGTTGGTCGCCCCAGACGACTGGCATACAGCTGCACGAAATGGTGCGCCAGCACCGGAATATCCTGCCGACGCTGGCGCAACGGCGGCAGCGTGACGGCGGCGATGTTCAGACGATAAAACAAATCCTCACGAAAACGGCGCGCCTGAATCGCTTGCGCCAGATCGACGTGGGTGGCCGCCAGCACCCGCACGTTAATACGGATGGGGCGATGAGAGCCGACGCGGGTAATTTCCCGTTCCTGAAGCACCCGCAGCAGTTTCACCTGCAGCGCGAGGCTGAGCTCACCAATCTCATCAAGCAGCAGCGTGCCGCCTTCTGCCGCCTCAAACCAGCCCTGATGGGTGTGGGTGGCGCCGCTGAATGCGCCTTTTTCGTGGCCGAACAGCTCCGACTCCGCCAGCGACTCGGTCAGCGCGCCGCAGTTGACGGCTAAAAATGGCCCGCCAGCGCGCGGGCTATGGCGATGCAGGTAGCGCGCCACCACCTCCTTGCCGGTGCCGGTTTCTCCGATAATCAGCACCGTCGCGTCGGTAGGCGCAAGGCGCGCAAGGACCTTCTGGAAGGCCTGCGACGCGGGGTCGATCGGCGCGGGTCCGGATAATGTGAGTTCGGCGTTAAGCATCGTGTATCTCCTGCGGATTAATGGCTCGACGTTATCCGTTGCCCACGCAAGATACCAGAGGGGGAAGGCGGCGGTTTGTCGCCATTGCAGCAGCTTTCGCCGTTGCGCTGTTGTATTTGCAACACGCACCGAACGACGGCTTTCTGTTTAATTCAATGATAAATAACGTTTTTATTTTAACGAAAAACTGGCACGCATTTCGCTAATGTCTTTATAACTGACGAAGATAATGCCTTCTATAAATACCAAATATAGTTATAAAGGAAATGGATAATGACAGTACAAGCCGCTGAGAAAATAAATGTTTTCTGGTTCTTACCCACCCACGGTGACGGGCGCTACCTGGGGACTACCGAAGGCGGTCGGCCGGTCGATTTACCGTATCTCCAGCAGGTTGCGCTGGCGGCGGACAGCCTTGGCTATTACGGCGTGCTGATCCCGACAGGTAAAAGCTGTGAAGATTCCTGGCTGGTGGCCGCCGCGCTGGCACCGATGACCCGCAACCTGCGTTATCTGGTGGCGGTACGTCCCGGGCTTCAACCGCCGACGCTGGCGGCGCGCATGGCGGCTACCCTCGATCGCCTGTCAGAAGGACGGCTACTGATTAACGTGGTTACGGGCGGCGATCCGGTCGAAAACAAAGGCGACGGCATTTTCCTCAGCCACGCCGAGCGTTACGAAGTCACCCATGAATTCCTGGAGGTTTATCGCCGACTGCTGGCGGGCGAAAAAGTGGATTACCACGGCCAGCATATTCAGGTGGAAGGGGCAGAAGTGCTGTTCCCGGCGGCGCAGAAAAATGGGCCGCCGCTCTATTTTGGCGGTTCGTCGACGCAGGCGATCGACGTTGCCGCTGACCACATCGATGCCTACCTGACCTGGGGCGAGCCGCCTCAGCAGGTGGCGGAAAAGTTGGCAGTAGTCCGGGCGCGGGCGCAAGAAAAAGGTCGTCAGCTTGAGTATGGCATTCGTCTGCATGTGATTGTGCGCGAGACGGAAGAAGAGGCATGGGCGGCGGCAGACAGGCTGATTGCGCATCTTGACGACGACACCATCGCTCAAGCGCAGCAGATTTTCGCCCGTATGGATTCAGCGGGGCAGGCGCGGATGAGCGCGCTGCATAACGGCAGCCGCGACAACCTGCGCATTGCGCCCAATCTGTGGGCGGGCGTCGGGCTGGTGCGCGGCGGCGCGGGGACCGCGCTGGTGGGCAATCCGCAGCAGGTGGCGGAGCGTATTCGTGAGTATCAGGCGCTGGGCATCAGCCACTTTATTTTCTCCGGCTATCCGCATCTGGAAGAGGCGCACCGCTTTGCCGAGCTGGTGATGCCGCTGCTGAACACCAGCAGCCAGCCGCGTTCGGCGACGGGGCAGGTGAACACCGGGCCGTTTGGCGAAACCATCGGCGGGGCCAAACGCCCCACTCAGCACGCCAGCGCCAGCTGAGGAGGAAACCATGCCCGAGCGTGAGAAGGACCCGCATATTGTGATTGTCGGCGGCGGCTTTAGCGGCACGGCCGTGGCGATTCATCTGCTGCGCGAGGCGACGAGCCCGCTGCGCATTAGCGTCGTGGAGCCGCGCCCGAGTCTGGGATTCGGCGTGGCCTATTCAGCCACCGATCCGGCGCACCGCATTAACGTGCCTGCCGCACGTATGCAGCTTGCCGGTGACGACGATGGCGCGTTCGATCGCTGGTATCGGCGGCACGGTGATTTCCCTCAGGACCCGCAGGCCCTGCTGGCGGACGGTAGCGTTTACCCGCAGCGCGGCGCGTTTGGTCGCTATGTTCAGGACGCGTTTACCGCGGCGGCGCGGGCCCATGGCGATCGCGTGACTCACGTCCGGGATCGCGCGGTGGGCTGGCAGGATGGCTGCGTTATCACAGCTGAAGGCCAACGCCTGCGCGCGGATGGCCTGGTGCTGGCGGTGAGCCATCCGCCGCCGCGACTGCCTCAGGCTGCACGGCCGCTGGCGCAGCACCCGCGCTTAATTGCCGACCCCTGGCGCGACGGGGCGCTGTCGGCGATCCCCGCCACCGCGCGGGTCGCCATTATGGGAACGGCGCTGAGCATGGCTGACGCGGTCGCGACGCTACAACGTCAGGGGCATCACGGTGACATTGTCGCGTTTTCACGTCATGGGCTGCTCTCGCGGCCCAATGCGCCGCTGACCGCCGAGAAATGGCAGGCCGACTATCAGACGGGAACGCTGCGCCAGCGTTTACGCCAGATTCGCGTCGATATCGCCCGGGCAGCGGCGGTGGGGCTGCCGTGGCAGGCGGTGCTGGACGCGGTGCGCGGACAGGGACAAACCCTCTGGCAGCAGATGGGCGATGCAGAAAAACGGCAGTTCTTACGTCACCTGCGGCGCTACTGGGACGTGCACCGTTACCGGATTGCGCCACAGGTTGCGCAGGCCATTGAGGCACGACGCGCCAACGGAACGTTTCGCTCGCTGGCCGCGCGTTTGCAGACGCTGGAAGCCGATGACGAGGCGCTGGCGCTTCATCTGGCGCTGCGCGGCGGCGGTCAGCATCGGGAAGCGGTGGATTATCTGGTGCTGACTACCGGGCCTGCGCATCACGATTTACTCGACGGCCAGCCTTTTTTCACCGCGCTGCGGCAGGCAGGACTGATTCGCGCGGATGCGTTGGGATTGGGGATAGCGGTCGATGCGCACTCCCTGGCCGTGGGGCGTGCCGACCACATCTGGGTCGCCGGACCGGCGGCGCGCGGCTATTTCGGTGAGTTGATGGGGCTGCCGCAGGTTGCGGACCACGCTCAACGGGTGGCCCGGTCGGTGCTACAAACCCTGGTCTGTCGGCAATCCGTAGCCTTCTGAAATTAATACAACCTTATGATTGCGCTGGGGAATCCGGGCGCAGGAGAGACCGTTATGCCATCACAACGTGAAATTCGTCTAAATGCCTTTGATATGAACTGCGTCGGCCACCAGTCCCCGGGACTGTGGGCGCATCCGCGCGATCGTTCGTGGCAGTATAAAGACCTGGAATATTGGGTCGATCTGGCGCGTCTGCTGGAACGTGGCAAATTCGACGGTTTGTTTATCGCCGATGTGTTGGGCGTTTACGATGTCTATAACGGTAACGGCGACGCGGCGATTCGCCAGGCGGCCCAGGTACCGGTAAACGATCCGCTGGCGCTGGTGACGCCGATGGCCCTGGTGACCGAACATCTGGGCTTTGGCCTCACCGCCTCGCTGTCGTTCGAGCACCCTTATCCGTTTGCGCGCCGTCTGTCGACGCTGGACCACCTCACCAAGGGCCGCGTGGGCTGGAATATTGTCACCTCCTATCTGGAGAGCGGGGCGCGCAATATTGGCCAGCAGGCGCAAACGGCGCACGATGCCCGCTATGACTACGCCGATGAATATCTGGAAGTGGTGTATAAACTGCTGGAAGGCAGCTGGGAAGAAGGGGCTATTCTGCGCGATCGCGAGCGGCGTATTTTCAGTGACCCGAGTAAAATTCACGCTATCAATCATCACGGTAAATTCTTCGATGTACCGGGCTACCATCTGTGCGAGCCGTCGCCGCAGCGTACGCCGGTGCTGTACCAGGCGGGCGCGTCAAGCCGTGGTAAACAGTTTGCCGCCAGCCATGCGGAATGCGTGTTTGTGGCTTCGCCGTCGAAAAGCGCGCTGAAAAAAACGGTGGCCGATATTCGCCGTCGCGCCGAAGAGGCCGGGCGCGATCCGCGCAGCATTCTGATCTTCAACATGCAAACGGCGATCGTTGGCGAGACGGATCTCGCCGCGCAGGCCAAATGGCGGGAGTATAAAAACTGGACCAGCTACGAAGGCGCGCTGGCGCTGATTTCCGGCTGGACCGGCATTGATTTTGGTCAGTATCAGCCGGATGAAGTGTTTACCTATGCCAAAACCAACGCGATTCAGTCGGTGGTGGATACGTTTTCAACCGCGGATCCCGATAAACAGTGGTCGGTGAAGGCAATGGCGGAGTGGGTGGGCATCGGCGGGTTTGGCCCGCTGGTGGTCGGCAGCGCGCAGACCGTGGCCGATGAGCTGCAATCCTGGGTGGAAGAGACCGACGTTGATGGGTTTAACCTCGCGTATGCGGTGACGCATGAAACCTTTACCGACGTGGTGGAGCTGCTGATCCCCGAGCTGCAAAAACGCGGCGTGTATAAAAAAGCGTACCGCGAGGGGACGTTGCGCGAGAAGCTATTCGGCGGTAGCGCCCGGCTTCAGGCGCCACATCCGGGGGCCGGTTACCGTATTCATGAAACCAGCGGGCTGTTAACGCCGGTCTGAATTTTGTAGGCCGGATAAGGCGACGCCGCCATCCGGCAAACGGCGCCGGAGCGCCTGATGGCGCTGCGCTTATCAGGCCTATAGGATCACCGCGTCTTAATGCTTGATGCCTAACGACTCAGCCAGTTGCTTCGCCAGCTGGTTGTGGTCATCCGCGCCGTACTCCCAGAACATCGCGCCAGCCAAACCTTTACGCTTGATGTAGTCGGCCTTAATGCTGACCGATCGCGGATTCTCATACGACAGCGCAAACAGCGGTTTACCGTCGCTTGACTGCACCGACAGCCACGGTACCTTCGCCTGGTCGTCCCAGTGCTCGGTAAAGCGTTTCTGCGGGTCGTTCAGCAGCTTGCTGACGATATCGTTGTACTTGACGTACGTATCTTTGGTTAAGTCAACGCCGAGCGATTTAAACAGCGCCAGCTCCGGCTCGCCGAAATAAGGCTGGGTAACCGGATTTTTCTGTGCGTCCGCTTTGCTCCAGTCGATGCCCGGCTCTACGCTGCGTTTGGGCACCCGACCATAGAAGCCGATGCCGAGGTTCATCTGGCTGGGCTTCAGCCCGGCGGCAAGGTAGTTATTGACCACAAAGTCGACGCTGTATTTATCGGCGTTCGCCACTGGGTTGAATCATACAGGTTCGCGTTAAAATACTGCGTGCCGTATGCCATGTCATAGGTCATCAGGTTGATGTAGTCCAGCAGTGGCGCAATTGTCTTCACGTCTACCCAGCTTTTCGGGCTTTCTGCGTTGGCCCCCACGGCGATAGTGACCAGCTTTTTCTGCCCGAACGCCGCGCGGAGCTCTTTCAACAGCGCGGTGAAATTATCACGATCCGCTGGCTGACTTGCGACCAGCCCCCACGCGCCGTTGACCGGATATTCCCAGTCAAGATCGATTCCGTCGAGGCCGTATTTTGCCACTACCGCCTGGGCCGAGTGGATAAACACCGCGCGTGTTTCAGGCGTCGCTGCCGCGCCGGAGAAGCCGCGAGCCCCCCAGCCGCCGACCGACAGCAGTACTTTCAGATTGGGGTTCTGTTTACGCAGCGTGGGGATGATTTCTAAATCGGACTGCACCTTCGGCGACAGCCAGATTTGATGCAGCCTGGCGGCATCTTTTAAGGCGTCGTTGGTTTCATCTTTTTCGTCATTGTAGATAAGGCCAAACGAATAGTTCAGGTGGGTGATTTGGCGCACGTCGAGCTTATTGATATCGCCGCCCGGCCCGGCGGTAACGTCACCGCCGCCGTTGAAGTAGCCGACGGACATCAGGGAATTCGCGGAAACAACCGAAACGCAGAGCAGGGGTAATGCTGCCAGCAAAGGCAAAAGTTTCATACACGGTCCTCTTTGACATTGAAAAAGCAAACATGCCACGGAAAGGGTGTGGCGAAAAAACAACCGCCTGAACATAGCATTGCCGTGAGGGGAAATCTGCGAGGTGGTTCACGCCGAAGGGAGAGGAGGCGCGTAGGCCGGATAAGGCAAAGCCGCCATCCGGCAAACTGTGCCGCAGTGCCTGATGGCGCTGCGCTTATCAGGCCTACGTGGTGCTAGTTGTGAATTTCCAGCCAGTCGTCCAGCGTATACAGCGTTGCGCCTGCCGCTGCCATCTCCATAAACGCGTTGGCGCTGTCCTGCGGCGTAAGATTCACCCCGCGGCAGCCGTCGGTAATGACGTTAACGGTATAGCCCAGTTGCAGCGCATCGAGCACGGTGAATTTCACGCAGTAGTCAGTGGCCAGGCCCAGGACGATCAGTTCGCGGATATCGTGCTCGTGCAGCCACGCGTCCAGCCCGGTTTTCTGCCGATGCCCGTTGTCGAAAAAGGCGCTATAGCTGTCGATATTGACGCTTTCGCCTTTGTAGAACACCGCGTCGATCGCCTGCTGAGAGAGCAGCGGGTGCAGGGCGGCACCTTCGCTGCCCTGCACGCAATGATCCGGCCAGAAGGTCTGCGGCAAACCGTCAAGCGTCCCCTGGCTGTAAGGTTCCACGCCGTGCTGGCGGGCAAAGCTACCGTGGTTGGCCGGATGCCAGTCCTGGCTGGCGATAACGGCCTCGTCGCGCAGTTTCGCGGCGGCGATCAGCGCATTCGCCACATCAACGGTGCTGTCGCCATCGGCAACGGCCAGCGCGCCGCCCGCACAAAAATCGTTTTGCAGATCAACTAATAACAATGCGCGTGCGCTCATTATGCTCTCCTTAGTCGTCCGGGGTTAATTCACCGCGCAGGTTTTGCTGCATGGCCTTACGAATCGCCGTCGCATCCAGCCCCTGGCTTAGCAGATAGTGCAGTTTGGTCAGCGTCGCCTCAACGGTCATGTCCGAGCCGCTAATCACTCCTGCCTGTGCCAGCGCATTGCCGGTGGCGTAGCCGCCCATATTGACCTTACCCGACATACACTGTGTCAGATTGACCACCACGATGCCGCGCTTGCTGGCTTCCGCCAGTTCGTTGAGGAATACGCCGTTCTGCGGCGCATTGCCTACGCCATAGGAGCGCAGAATCAGCGCTTTCACCGGCTGCAGCAGGAAGTTGCGTACCACGTCGGCGGAAATGCCCGGATAGATCGTGACCACGCCAATCGGCTGCGGGGTAATGGGATGCACGATAAGCGGGCCTTCACCGTGCGGGGCGGGCGGCGTACCGAGCCTGCGGATATGGATGCCCGCTTCCAGCAGCGGCGTCAGGTTCGGTGACGCAAAGGCATCGAAGCCGTCGGCATGAGCTTTGGTGGTTCGGTTACCGCGATAGAGACGGTTGTTGAAAAACAGCGTCACTTCGTTGATCGGGTAGTTGGCCGCCACGTACAGCGAATTGAGCAGGTTGATTTGCCCGTCAGACCGCAGCTCCGCCAGCGGAATCTGCGAGCCGGTGACGATGACCGGTTTACCGAGGTTTTCCAGCATAAACGACAGCGCCGAGGCGGTGAACGCCATCGTGTCGGTGCCGTGCAGGATCACAAAGCCATCGTACTCGTCGTAGTGCGCTTTAATATCGTCAGCGATGTGCTGCCAGTCTTCCGGTGTCATGTCGGAAGAGTCCATCAGCGGCTCGTATTCGTGGATAGTAAAGTCCGGCATCTCGGGGCGATGGAACTCCGGCATCAGCGCCAGCTGACGCTGCAGGTGCCCAGAGACCGGAATATAGCCGTGGTCTGAGCGCTGCATCCCGATGGTCCCGCCGGTGTAGGCGACGTAAATGGATTTTTTAGGCATGGTTCGTCTATTGATTGAGCAAAAGAAAATCCCCTCCGGCGAGGAGGGGATTACGATTAGCGAATATTGGCGCAGGTCAGGCAAATTGCATAGCGATTTTGCGGATCGTTAAAAATCGCCAGCTTGTCGCCTTCAGCCTTCATCGCGCTGGCGGCATTCGCCAGCGGTGCCGGTAGGTAGGCCTGTAGCGCCTGCGGCAGCGATGCACGCACCGAGCCGGAGAGGTTATCCATGACCATATCAAAGAACGTCGGCTCGCTCTGATAGTAATCGATGTGCCACACCTTCAGTTTCGCCAGTTCAGCGGCTTTCGCCACCGCATCGTCGAAGTCGCCGAGGCTATCTACCAGGCCGTTCGCTTTCGCGTCTTCGCCGGTCCAGACGTGGCCTTGGGCGATTTTATCGATCGCTTCCGGGGTGCTGTGACGCGACTGCGCGACAAGGGTAATAAAGCGTTTGTAGCCGTTCTCAATGCTCAGCTGCATCATCTGCTGCACTTCCGGCGTTAAGGCTTTGGTGACCGCCATGTCGGCCAACGGTGAGGTTGCGACGCCGTCGGTGTGCACGCCGATAGAATCCAGCGTATTTTCCACGGTATTGATCACGCCAAAGATACCGATAGAGCCGGTCAGCGTGCTTGGACTGGCGATGATGTAATCCGCCGGGGTGGAAATCCAGTAGCCGCCGGAGGCCGCCATGCCGCCCATTGAGACCACAACCGGTTTGCCCGCCGCCTTCGCCGCCGCCAGCTCTTCGCGGATCACCTCAGAGGCGCTGACGCTGCCGCCTGGGCTGTTCACGCGCAGCACAATCGCTTTCACCTTCGCGTCCAGGCGTGCGTCGCGAATCTGCGCTGCCGTGGTGTCGCCGCCGACGTTGCCCGGGGTTTCTTCACCGTCCATGATAGCACCGTTGGCAAACACCACCGCGATGCTTGAGCCGGTGTCGGCCGGGGTTTTCACCGCATAGTCATACATGCTGACGGCGCTGAAGTTATTGTCTTTTTTACTCCAGCCGAACGCTTTGGTCATCGCTTTTTCAATCTCTGCGCTTGAGCCTAAGGCATCCACCAGCTTGTTATCCAGCGCGTACTGCGCCGTGTCGCCGTCGACTTTACGCAGGCCGTCCAGCACGCCCTGCGCGCCCGGGAAGATCTGCTGCGCAGTAACCTGACGGTTGGCGGCGACGGTATTGAGGTAGTTCTGCCACAGTTCGCCTATCCAGCGGCTGTCGGCCTCGCGCGCGGCGGGGGACATATCGTCGCGGATAAACGGTTCGACGGCGGATTTATACGTGCCGACGCGGAACACGTGGGTCGAAACCTTCAGCTTGTCGAGCAGCGTTTTATAGTACAGGCCGTTGGTGGCGAAGCCGTGTAAATCAACCACGCCCTGCGGCGACAGCCAGATTTTATTGGCGAAGCTCGCGAGGTAATACTGCGCCTGACTGTAGCTGTCGTTGATCGCATAGACCGGTTTACCGCTGTCGCGGAACTCGCGCAGCGCTTTACCGATATACTGCATTGAAGGCTGGTCGCCGCCGGCAAAGTTTTTCAGGTCCAGCACGATGCCGGTGATGTTACGGTCATCCTTCGCCTGGCGAATGGTCTGAACGACATCGAACAGTGAGTTTTCCTGCAAACGGTCCGAGCTGGCGCCAAAGAACTGACGGCCCAGAACGCTGAGCTTGCTGCTGGGCGAGGGTTTATCCACCACCACGCCGCTGATGTCCATCAGCAGCGCACCACGGGTACTGTGCTCCGTGCTGCTGCTGGAACTGAGCTGCATCCAGATGCCGACGCCGACCAGCACCAGCAGAATAAAGAACAGGTTCAGCACCAGTTCCCGGACGAAATTAAGTAATCGCCACGTCCATTTAAAGAATCCGGCAATGAAGCGCCATACAGTTCGCATGTATTCTCCCTGCAAAACAAAAAAGGTTTACCGAAACGGTAAAACGTCTGGCTATCCTAAATAGACCGCCGCCGGTTGTCAGCAGGAATCGCCTTCGGCGCTGTAACAAAATCCTTGCGCATGTTAATTTTATGAAAAATAACGTGAGAGGAGTGGTTCAATGGATGCCCTGGAACTATTAGTGAATCGCCGCAGTGCGTCGCGCCTGGCCGAACCGGCGCCGGCGGGCGAACAGCTGCAAAATATTCTCCGTGCCGCGCTGCGCGCGCCGGATCACGGCACGCTGCAGCCGTGGCAGTTTGTGATTGTCGAAGGCGAAGGCCGCGAGCGCTTCAGTCAGTTGCTTGAGCAGGGCGCGGTGGCCGCTAACGGCGATGATAAGGCGATTGAAAAAGCGCGCAACGCGCCATTCCGTGCGCCGATGATTATCGTGGCGATCGCCAAATGCCAGGATCACCCGAAGGTGCCGAAGTGGGAGCAGGAGATGTCGGCTGGCTGCGCGGTGATGGCGATGCAGATGGCCGCGGTAGCCCAAGGGTTCAACGGTATCTGGCGCAGCGGTGCGCTGACCGACAGCCCGGTGGTGCGTGCAGGCTTCGACTGCACCGAGCAGGATAAAATTGTTGGCTTCCTCTATCTGGGTACCCCGCAGCTGAAAGCGTCGACGACGAACGGCGTGCCGGATACCGCGCCGTTCGTCCGTTATCTCTGAAAAACGGCTACGATTGTCTGGATTTCACGCAAATGCCCGCGAATTCAGACAGTCGTACTTATCACCGCAGTGTTCTGGCGTTAACATACATCTCTATTCCCATGCCAAAGCAATGACAGGAGTTGTCCATGAGCGAGCAGGCCATTCGTTTAACGCAGTACAGCCACGGAGCAGGTTGCGGTTGTAAAATTTCGCCGAAAGTGCTGGAGACTATCTTGCACAGCGAGCAAACGAAGTTTATCGACCCCAACCTGCTTGTCGGCAACGAAACGCGCGACGATGCTGCCGTTTACGACCTGGGTAACGGTACCTCGGTCATCAGCACCACCGATTTCTTTATGCCAATTGTCGACAATCCGTTCGACTTTGGCCGCATTGCCGCGACCAACGCCATCAGCGATATTTTTGCCATGGGCGGCAAGCCGATTATGGCAATTGCGATCCTCGGCTGGCCTATCAACACGCTGGCGCCGGAAATTGCTCGCGAAGTGACCGAAGGCGGGCGCTTTGCCTGCAAACAGGCGGGCATTGCGCTGGCGGGCGGCCACTCCATCGACGCGCCAGAGCCCATTTTCGGCCTGGCGGTTACCGGCATCGTACCAACCGAACGGGTGAAGAAAAACAGCACCGCGCAGGCGGGTTGCAAGCTATTCCTGACGAAGCCGCTGGGCATTGGCGTGTTGACCACCGCCGAGAAAAAATCGCTGCTGAAGCCTGAACATCAGGGACTGGCGACGGAAGTGATGTGCCAGATGAACCTGGTTGGCTCGGCGTTTGCCAATATCGAAGGCGTTAAAGCCATGACCGACGTGACCGGTTTTGGCCTGCTGGGCCACCTGAGCGAAATGTGCCAGGGCGCTGGCGTGCAGGCGCAGATTGACTTTGCCGCCGTACCGAAGCTGCCGGGCGTTGAAGCGTATATCGCGCTGGGCGCGGTACCGGGTGGAACCGAGCGCAACTTTGCCAGCTATGGCCATCTGATGGGCGCGATGAGCGACGCTCAGCGCGCGCTGCTGTGCGACCCGCAAACCTCCGGTGGCCTGCTGCTGGCGGTGACGCCGGACGCGGAAGCTGACGTGCAGGCAGCGGCAGCCGAATTTGGCATCACCCTGACCGCCATCGGCGAGCTGGTGACGGCCCGCGGCGGTCGTCCGATGATCGAGCTGCGCTGAACCCATGCGGCTGTTTATTGCGGAAAAACCGAGCCTGGCCCGCGCCATTGCTGATGTACTGCCAAAGCCTCACCGCAAGGGCGATGGCTTTATCGAGTGTGGCAACGGCCAGGTGGTGACCTGGTGTATCGGTCACCTGCTGGAGCAGGCGCAGCCGGACGTCTATGACAGCCGCTATGCGCGCTGGAATCTGCAGGATTTACCCATCGTCCCGGAAAAATGGCGGCTGCAGCCGCGGCCTTCGGTGACGAAGCAGCTCAACGTCATTAAGCGCTTTCTTCACGACGCCAGCGAAGTCATTCACGCCGGAGACCCGGATCGCGAGGGGCAGTTGCTGGTGGATGAAGTGCTGGATTACCTGGAACTGCCGGCGGAGAAGCGCCATCAGGTGCAGCGCTGCTTAATTAATGACCTTAACCCACAGGCGGTGGAGCGTGCGATTTCGCGCCTGCGCGCCAACAGCGAGTTTATTCCGCTGTGCGTTTCGGCGCTGGCCCGCGCCCGCGCCGACTGGCTGTACGGCATCAACATGACCCGCGCCTACACTATTCTGGGGCGTAACGCCGGTTATCAGGGCGTGCTCTCCGTCGGGCGCGTGCAAACGCCGGTGCTGGGTCTGGTGGTGCGTCGTGATGAAGAGATTGAACACTTTGTCTCGAAAGACTTCTTCGAGGTGAAAGCGCACATCGTGACGCCGAAAGATGAGCGTTTTACCGCCGTCTGGCAGCCAAGCGAAGCCTGTGAACCGCACCAGGATGAAGAAGGCCGTTTGCTCAACCGGGCGCTGGCCGAGCATGTGGTGAAGCGCATTACCGGCCAGCCGGCGCTGGTCACCGCCTATAACGATAAGCGTGACTCTGAACCGGCGCCGCTGCCATTTTCGCTTTCTGCGCTGCAAATTGAGGCGGCGAAGCGTTTTGGCCTGAGCGCGCAGAACGTGCTGGATATCTGCCAGAAACTGTATGAAACCCATAAAGTGATCACCTATCCGCGTTCTGACAGCCGCTATCTGCCGGAAGAGCATTTTGCTGGCCGCCACGCGGTGATTAACGCCATCGGCGTGCATGCGCCGGATTTGCTGCCGCAGCCGGTGGTCAATACCGATACCCGCAACCGCTGCTGGGACGACAAAAAGGTTGATGCTCACCACGCGATAATCCCGACCGCGCGCGCAAGCCACGTGAATCTCAATGACAACGAAGCAAAGGTGTATAACCTGATTGCGCGCCAGTATCTGATGCAGTTTTGCCCGGATGCGGTCTACCGTAAATGCCAGATCGACCTCGATATCGCCAACGGTAAATTTGTCGCCAAAGCGCGCTTCCTTGCGGAAGCGGGCTGGCGTACGCTGCTGGGGGCGAAAGAACGTGATGAAGAGAACGACGGCACGCCGCTGCCGGTGGTGGCGAAAGCTGACGAATTACTGTGTGAGAACGGCGAAGTTGTCGAGCGGCAAACTCAGCCGCCGCGGCATTTTACCGACGCTACGCTGCTGTCGGCGATGACCGGGATCGCCCGCTTCGTGCAGGATAAAGACCTGAAAAAAATCCTCCGCGCGACTGATGGCTTAGGCACTGAAGCGACGCGTGCTGGCATTATCGAGCTGCTGTTTAAACGCGGTTTCCTGACCAAGAAAGGGCGTTATATCCATTCTACCGACGCCGGTAAAGCGTTGTTCCACTCTCTACCCGAGATGGCGACGCGTCCGGATATGACCGCGCACTGGGAGTCTACCCTGACGCAGATCAGCGAAAAACAGTGTCGCTATCAGGACTTTATGCAGCCGCTAGTGGGGACGCTGTTCCAGCTGATTGACCAGGCTAAGAGCACGCCGGTGCGGCAGTTCCGCGGACTGGCAGCGCCGGGTGGGGCGAAGAAGTCATTCAGTAAAGGGAAGGGGAAGAGTAAGAAGCCCGCGGCGAGTTCAGAGCAGCCCGGATAGCCCCTCATGCCTGGTGGCGCTGCGCTTATCCGGCCTACAAGACTATCGTAGGCCGGATAAGGCGTTTACGCCGCCATCCGACAACCTGCTCAGGATGGCGGGATAACGCGATTAAATCACGCCCTGCGCCAGCATGGCATCGGCCACTTTCACGAAGCCTGCGATGTTCGCGCCGCGCACGTAGTTGGTTTGCTTCGCTTCACCGCCGTGCTCAACGCAGGCGTGGTGAATATCCAGCATGATGTGGTGCAGACGCGCGTCGACTTTCTCTGCCTTCCAGCTCATGCGCGCGGCGTTCTGCGCCATTTCCAGTCCGGAAGTGGCAACGCCACCGGCGTTGGCTGCTTTGCCCGGCGCGAACAATACGCCCGCGTCGAGGAACAGGTCGGTCGCTTCGATCGTGGTTGGCATGTTGGCACCTTCCGCGACCGCCTTCACGCCGTTGGCGATCAGCACGCGTGCCGCATCGGCATCCAGCTCGTTCTGGGTAGCGCACGGCAGGGCAATATCCACCGCCACGCTCCACGGCTGCTGGCCTTCGAGATACACCAGACCAAATTCACGCGCGTAGTCGGCGACGCGGCCGTCTCGGCTGGCTTTGATTTCACACAGGCGCGCCAGTTTCTCTTTAGTGAAGCCAGACTCATCAACCACGGTACCGCTGGAGTCAGACGCGGTGATCACGCGCGCGCCCAGCTCCATCGCTTTTTCAATCGCATACTGCGCTACGTTGCCGGAACCAGAGACCGCGACGCGCATCCCCTCGAAGCCCAGGCCGTGACGCTGCAGCATTGCCTGGGTGAAATACACCAGACCGTAGCCGGTGGCTTCCGGACGAATCAGGCTGCCGCCAAAAGAGAGACCCTTGCCGGTAAACACGCAAGAGGTGTCGTTGGAGAGTTTCTTCATCATTCCGGCCATAAAGCCGACTTCACGGCCGCCTACGCCGATATCGCCCGCTGGAACGTCGGTGTCGGCGCCCAGATGACGATACAGTTCGGTCATCAGTGCCTGGCAGAAGCGCATCACCTCACCTTCGCTTTTGCCTTTTGGATCGAAGTCAGAACCCCCTTTGCCACCGCCCATCGGCAGGGTTGTCAGGGCGTTTTTAAAGGTCTGTTCAAAGCCGAGGAATTTCAGAATAGAGAGGTTTACGGACGGGTGGAAGCGCATCCCGCCTTTGAACGGCCCGATAGCCGAGCTGAACTGGACGCGCCATGCGCGGTTCACCTGAACCTGATTACGGTCGTCTACCCACACCACGCGGAACTGAATGACGCGCTCAGGTTCAACCAGTCTTTCCAGCAGGGAAAGCTGACGATAGCGCGGGTTCTGCTCGAGGAACGGCCAGAGGGTCGTCATGACTTCGCGTACGGCCTGAGCAAACTCGGTCTGGTGTGGGTCGCGCTGTTGAACATGAGCCAAGAAGGTATTAAGGGAGCAAGCCTTGTCCATAAGTATAAGTACCTCTTATGATTGTGAATGTATGTAGTTGTTATGGTTGTGTTTAATAACGTGCGTTATTTCGACTATATCACTACCCTGCTAACGGATGACAAGGAATTTCCGGGTGCGTAATAAAATTAATACGTCGCGTCGGGTCATAACGAAAAGCGATGACGTAAAAAAGTTAAGTTAGACGCCCATTTGGTCGATAGTAATAAAAGGGCTTTTTAAAGGAGATTGCTGATGAAATGGGTGTGGATGGTCGGTGGGCTGTCGCTTTTGTGCAGCGTCGCGCAGGCGAGGCCGCAGGTGGAAGTGAACGTTCCACCTGAAGTGTTCAGCAACAATGCCAGCAGCCAGCGCGCACAGCCGTGCGCCCGTTGCTGCATGTATGAAGACAGGAATTACTCGGAAGGGGCGGTGATTAAAGCGGAAGGCGTGCTGCTTCAGTGCCAGCGCGATGAGCGCGCCATCAGTACAAATCCCCTGGTGTGGCGTCGGGTAAAGCCATAAACGCGGCGAGTAACGGCACGTCGGCAGGGGCCAGCGCGTAGCGTAAGGCTTCCTGCGGCGTGCACCACACCAGCGCGCTGTGTTCGCGGGCAATGAGTTCGCCGTCGAAACGGGGGACGTGCCAGCCGTGCAGATGCACGATCCTTCCTGAGACTTCGCGCCGATGGCTAGTAATATAGCGCCCCGGCCACGCGACGATAGCCAGCTCTTCCTGTAGTTCGCGCACTAACGCCTCCTGCTGGCTTTCACCGGCTTCAACTTTCCCACCGGCAAATTCCCACAGCCCGGCCTGATCGGCATGCGGCGGGCGCTGCGCAAGGAGAATTTTGCCATTTTGTTCGATAATAGCGGCAACAACATCAATGGTTTTCAGCATAGCGGTCAAAGACTCCGTGAATGAGTTGCCATATTATCGCTGCTTTGTCGTGTGCTAAAGCCTTACAGGAGTTTTCGGGTGAAAAATCAACAACCCTGGGTGCCGCCGCTCAGCCAGCTGCCGCTGAGCCTGAAGCCGATTACCGCGATGCAGCAAAAGCACTATGGCGAGGTGCTGAACCCCACGCGCTGGTGGGGGCGGATGCCGCGACTGTTCTGGCTGGTGGCGCTGTTTGTCGGCTACCTGGAGCGGAAAAAAGCGCGTCTGACGCCGACGCTGCGCGCGCTGCTGATGACCCGCGTCTCCCAGCAGTGCGACTGCGCGTTTTGCATTGACGCCAACAGCCTCCGCCTGGCTCAGCGCTGCGGGGCGATGGACAAGGTGCTGGCGCTGAGCGACTGGCGATCGTCGCCGCTGTTTAACGATGCTGAGCGCGCGGCGCTGGATTATGCCGAAGCGATGACCGCTACGCCGCCGCAGGTCACTGTTGCGCAAAAAGATGCGTTACGTTGTCACTTTAATGCGGAGCAGATTAGCGAAATGACGGCGCTGGTGGCGTTTCAGAATTTATCCGCTCGCTTCAACGCCGCGCTGGATATTCCGTCGCAGGGGCTGTGTCAGATGGGAGAAAAAGCCGATGCTTGATAAGCACCTTCATCCGCGACTTAAGCCGGTACTCAACCGCCTGGCGCAGGCGCTGGACAAGCCCGGCGTATCGGCGGACGGCATTACGCTACTGGGGTTCGCCATTGGGGTGCTGGCGTTGCCGTTCCTTGCGCTCGGTTGGTATGGCGCGGCGCTGGTGGCGATTGTGGCCAACCGTCTGCTGGATGGTCTTGACGGCGCGCTGGCGCGGCGGCGCGGCCTGACGGATGCCGGGGGATTTCTCGATATCGCGCTCGATTTTCTGTTCTACGCGCTGGTGCCGTTCGGCTTTATGCTGGCGGATCCGGCAGCCAATGCGCTGGCGGGCGGCTGGCTGCTGTTTGCGTTTATGGGCACCGGCAGCAGCTTTCTGGCCTTTGCCGCGCTGGCGACGAAGCACCAAATCGACAATCCGGGCTATGCTCATAAATCGTTTTATTACCTGGGCGGCTTAACTGAAGGCACGGAGACGATCCTGCTGTTTGTGCTGGGCTGCCTGTTTCCGGCGTGGTTTGCGTGGATGGCGTGGGTTTTCGGCGCGCTGTGCTGGCTGACGACCTTTAACCGGGTGTGGGGAGGTTACATGACGCTGAAAGGGCTTCAGCGTCATGAAGGCGCAAATTAGCGTGCGCTTTCTGGCCCGCGATCGCCGGTGGCAACCGGGTTTTTCGGGTTCGCACTCCATTCGTACCAGCCGCCATCGTAGACGCTGACGTTCTGCCAGCCCATGGCGCGCGCGTACATGAAGGTTTCCGAGGCGCGCCAGCCGGTACCGCAGTAGAAGGAAACCTGCTGGCTCGGCAGGATATTCCAGGATTTCCACATCCGGGTGATATCATCGGCGCTGCGCATAGTGCCGTCCGGGTTGTGGAAGTCTTCCATATGGGTAGAATCGCTGCCCGCATGGCCCCAGCGCGCGCCGGCAATGTCACCTTTTGGCTTAATGTAGCTATAGCCGCTAGTGGTACCGATAAATTCCGGCCATGAGCGAATGCTCACCAGCGAGGCGTCCTGACGGTGCAGCAGGCCGCGCGCCTGTTCCATATCCAGCATCAGCTGTGGCTGCGCGGGAATGGTGGCACCAAAATCAGGCGCTGGTTTCACGTCCTGAGGTAAGCCACGCTCGACCGGCAGCCCGGCATCGGCCCAGGTCTTCCAGCCGCCGTCCAGCAAGCGAACATCCTTCACGCCCGCATACAGCATGATCTGCGCGACGCGCGCTGCGGCGTACACATCACGACCGTAGAGAATCACGGTGGTGTCGTGGCGGATACCGTGTTTGGCCAGCATCGCCTTGAGCTGTTCGTCGGACACTTTATTCCACAGCGGCTCGCTTTCAACCTCGTTGGTATCGATATAGCCAGCCCCCGGAATATGGCTGACCAGATACAGCTTCGGCGCGCCCCATGCGGCTTCAATAATTTTGTAGTCGCCCGCCGGTTTGGCGGCCACCGCTTTACCTTGCTGCAGGTCGTGCAGCCACTGCGGGTACACCAGTTGCTCGAAGTGCGGCAGCTTTTGCAGCCGTTCCGACTGCTGCAGCGCATCGCTGAGGGTGGAGATACGGGTGAAACCTGCCGCTTTTAAGCGCTTCGCCACGGCATCGTTATCTTTGCTGTCACCGTAGAGGGCAATGTCGGTCTCTTTTTTCAGCTGATGCTGCTGCGCCCAGGCTTCCAGCTGCTCGTTGTTCATGGCTGACAGCCAGCTGGCAGAGAGGTTCAGCGCGCCTGGCTCATGCCCGCGAGGGCCATTTTCCTGCTGTGGCCAGCCGTTGTAAAAGGCGCTCATGCGCGTATCGATGGCGGCACCCTTTTGCTGGAGCAGGTGGGTAAAGGTGAGGGTACTCGCCGTTTCAGCGGCGAAAGCAGAAGAGGCGAGGCCAAGCGCAAGGGCCAGCGCAGTCAGTTGAGAAACACGTTTCATCAAATCGTCCGACGAAGATAAAAGGAGCGTCATTCTGAACCTCTGCTAAAAGAAATACCTTGCGTTAACGCAGTATTTACCGCGTCAGCGCCAGTCCGCGAGCGGTAAACAGCGGCCGTTCGGCGGCACATCGTCCGGGTCGTGGGTGACCTGAACGACCGGAATCTGCTGCGCGCGTAGCGCGTGAAAGACCCACTGACGAAAGCTGCCGCGCAGCTGTTGATCGAGACGGCTGAACGGTTCATCCAGCAGCAGAGCATCCGGCTGCGCCAGCAGAGCGCGGAGCAAGGCCACCCTGGCGCGCTGACCGCCGGAAAGCGTCGCCGGATCGCGCGAGAAAAACCCGGCCAGCTCCGCGTGGGTCAGCGCTTGTTCAACCTGCGCATTACGTGCGCTGCGCGGCACGCTGGCGGGCAGGGCCAGCCGCAGATTCTGCCCAACGCTCAGATGATCGAACAGCAGCGCGTCCTGAAACAGAATGCCGATGCGCCGCTGCTCGGTAGGCAGCGCATCGCAGCGGCGGCCGTTGAGCCACAGCTGGCCCTGGCTGCGGAACGCGCCGTCCAGGGCGCCAACCATCCACGAGAAGAGCGTCGATTTTCCGCAGCCGGAAGGCCCCATCAGCGTCACAATTTCACCCGGCGCGACGCTAAAGTTAACCTCGCGCAGCAGGGGCTGCTCTGCCTGCATGAGCGTTAAATTCTGCACCTGTAGCATCAGCGTAGCCCTCGTCTGAAATGGCTGATTCGCCGCGCCAGTAGCGCGGTTAACAAAAAGAAGAACATCGGCAGCAGCGTTTGCCAGAGTCCCTGAGCGGCAAGCGTGGCGGTGGCGCCGCCGCTGCTCAGCGCGACCGCTTCTGTGGTGAGCGTGGGAATGCGCCCGCCGCCGAGCCATTGCGTGGGGAGATATTGCGCGATGCTGACGGAAAAGCCGACGGCCAACGCAGAGAGCAGGGGGCGGATGACCAGCGGGCACTTTAGCTGTAAAAAGACGCGCCCGCGCCCCCATCCCAGCGTGTGTGCCAGCAGCGTCTGGCGCGGGTCTATCTGCCGCCAGGCAGGACGCAGTACAAACAGCATCCAGGGGACGACCCACAGCAGATGTCCCCACAGCACGGTACTGAACAGTCCGTCTACCCAGCCGTACAGCGCTAACTGATACTGCCCGGCGGCCAGCGGCAGCGCCGGCAGCAGCAGCGGCAGATCCAGCCAACGCTGATGCCGCGCAGGCCCCCATTCCAGCCACAGCAGGCAGACGACAGCGCCAATCGTGGCCGACAGCAGCGCCAGCCACAGGCTGTTGCCGATCGTTTCCTGGCCGGGCAGCGCGCCGTGCGCCAGCGCCAGCAGGAACAGCGCGCAAAGCGGGCCGCACAGCGGCAGAAGTTGCCCCAGGCTGCGCCCCGGTAGCAACGGGAAATGCGGCTGCCGTTCGCCGTCAAAGTGCGGCGTGCGGTTTTGCCCGTACCGCCACAGTCGCGCGGCGGCGCTGGCAATGACGGCGAGGGCCGCCAGCAACAGCAGGCAGGCCAGTGCGCCTTTGGCCTGCGTGTCGACGTCGCCGTCGTTCAACCACTGCCAGGCCAGGACTGCCAGCGTCGGCGGGTTCCCCGGGCCGACTATCATGGCGACGTCGACCACTGAAAGCGTCCAGGCGGTGGTCGCCAGCAGCGCAACGCTGAGCGATGGCATCAGCGAGGGCAGGATCACCCGATTAAGACACTGGCCGCGCCCGTAGCCGAGACTTTTGAACACCACCACCTGTTCCGCCAGCCGCCGCTCGCCGAGCAGCGCCCAACAGACCCATAGCAGAAAGCCGCTTTCTTTCACCGCCAGCACCAGCCCGAGTCCGATGCCATAGCGATCCTGAATCGGGCTCAGGGCCGGCAGCAGCCGATACAGCGCGCCGCCTTCGGCAAACAGCAGCAGCGCCGCGCTGGCAAAGGCCACATGCGGCAGCGCCAGCAGCCACGGCAGACGCGAGGCCAGCCGCTGCCAGGCGGGAGAGGGCCAAAGGGTGGCGATAATCAGCAGGGTTAACAGCAGCGCGCCGCCGACGGCAATCAGCGTTGAGATAAACGTCGCCGCTGCAGCCTGAGGCAGTTGAGGATCCGCCAGCAGCTGTTGCCAGGAGGATAGCGATAGCACAGGCGCGAAGAGCACACTCGCAGCGGGCAGCAGGGGCAGATAGATGACCAGCATCATGCCCCAGCACAGCAGAATCAGTGCGTACCGTAGCGGCGAAGCCATTCCTGCTCCAGCGCGTTCACCCAGGCAGCGTGCGGCTCAGCCAGCACCGGCGGCGTATCTTCCGGCATCAGCGCCCGCAGCGTTTTTTGCTGGCCGGCGCTGAGCGTTGCCGGGTTGAGCACGCTCGGGTCACCCCATACGGCGGGGTCCGCTTTACGCAGTTGTGCCGTCGGCGACAGCAGGAAATTCGCCACCACCTGCGCTCCGGCGCTGGCCGAGGCATTTGCCGGAATGGTGACGAAGTGAACGTTGCCGAGCATCCCGGAGCGGAAGCTGAAGCTGTAGCTGTCCTTCGGCAGTTGGCCTTTTGCCACTTTCTGTCTGGCGTGCATAGGGTTAAAGGTCAACGACAGGCGTAGCGTGCCGTTGGCCAGCATGCTATCCATCCGCGCGGGCGAGGGCGGGAAATCTTTGCCCTGGCGCCACATCAGCGGATGCAGCCGGTCGAGATAAGCCCACAGCGGCGCGGTAACGGCGGCAAAGCTCTGGGCGTCCGGTGGCAGCTTAAGGGCGTCGGGTTGTGTGGTCAGGTTGATCAGCAGCTGTTCGAGCAACGCGGTGCCGGTAAAGTCCGGCGGACGCGGGTAGGTCACCGTACCTGGATGCGCCTGGGCAAAATCGAGCAGCGCCTGCGGTGATTGCGGCGGCTGCGGCGTTTGCTGCTGACGGGCGATAAAGGTCAGTTGCGCGCTGCCCCACGGTGATTCAGCGCCCTCGACCGGCACGGAAAAGTCTTCACGTACGGGCTTGCTGAGATCGACATAGCGCCAGTTTGGCAGCTGTTCTGCCCAGCCGGTGCGCAGCAGGTTGGCCTCTTTAAGCGTACGGAAGTTCTCACCGTTGACCCATAGCAGGTCGACCGAGCCGCGCTGGGTACGCCCGGCACGGGCTTCGGACTGGATGCGTTTAACCGTATCCGCCGCGTCGGCAATGTGCACAATCCGCAGGTTGATGGCGTAATCACGCTTCACTTCACCGCTGACCCAATCCAGGTAGTGATTGACCGCTTCATCGCCGCCCCAGGCGTTGAACCAAACGGTTTGGCCTTTGGCTTCATGTTCAATTTGCTGCCAGTCGGCGGCGATGGCCGCCGATGAACATAGCGACAGCAGGCCCAGCAGCGCGCCGCGCAGGTAACGGTGTGCTCCGTGATAACGCATCAGGATTTCCTCTTCTGGCGTTCGAGATAAAATGTCTTCGCGACAAAGATAACGATAGTCAGTGCGAACAGAATCAGCAGCCCCGTCACGAACCAGTACGTGCCGCCGGTAAGCATGCTGCCGACCCACGAATAGATGATGGTGGCGGGCAGTTGACCGAGGCCGGTGGCAATCAAAAAGTGGCGAAAGCGCATTGACGTTAGCCCGGCGGCGTAGCTTATCGGATCGAACGGCACGAAAGGCAGCAGGCGGCAGATAAGGATCGTGTGTTTACCGTAGCGTGCAAAAAAACCGTCGACGCCGTTGAGCACCGCTTTTCCGGTGAGCTTTTCTACCACGCCGCGGCCCATAATGCGCGCAATATAAAAACATAGCGCTGCGCCGGCCATCGCGCTGCTCCAGGAGAGCACGCCGCCCCAGAATGCGCCAAACAGCGAGGCGTTGGCAAAGGTGATCAAAAACGCCGGCAGCGGCGCGGCGATAGCCTGAAAAATCATCAGCAGAAACGAGACGATCGCCGCTTGCGAACCGTAGGCGCGAATAAAACGCTCGATGCCCTGCTGGTCTACCGCCAGAAAGGCATCGAGGCTATCGCGAACGAACGCATGTACGCCGGGAATCAATAGCCATGCGAGCACCAGCGCCGTCAGCGCGGCAATCATCAGCAGTCGGGCGTACCAGATAGGCTTCATTTCTCGTCCTCTTCGGCCAGCGCAATGTGCTTATGGCGTGCGTAAGCCTTGGCCGCCTGTACCAGCGCAAACAGCACCAGCCCGGCAAGGCTAAGCTGAAGCACAAAGGTCAGGGTGATGCCTTCCGCCGCCAGTTTGCTGGCCATCAACGTATAGATAACAATCCCCGGCAGGGTTGTGAGCGCAGAAACCAGGGTGTATGACCAGAATGGCATAGACGTTAAGCCGTACGCGTAGTTCTGAATATTATACGGAAACAGCGGGATAAGTCGGGTCAGGATCAGAAAATCAATGCCGCTGTGGGCGATGCCGCGCTCGATAGCCTGAAAGGTGCGGGTATGGCCGACGTATTTGAGCACCAGCGCGCGTCCCAACCCGCGGGCCAGCAAAAAAGAGAGCGCCGAGGCAACGGTCGCGGCGATAAGCGACAGCAGCGTACCGAGCCATGGGCCGAATACCATGCCCGCCGCCAGCACCAGGACGCTGCCCGGCAGCAGGCAGAGCGACGCGAGCACAAACAGGGTGATGTAAAGCGCATAGCCCATCGCGCCGCTTTGCTGCACGGTATCCTGTAATTGACGTAAATGGGTGACCAGCTCAATCAGGCCGATGCGGTGTATCAGAAAGGACAGCAGTGCGACAACGGCAACAATCAGCAGGAGCTTAACGGCTGCGTGGTTGCGACTTCTTTTGCATGGGGGTCCTCCTGCCGGGAAGAAAAGGTGCGCGCGACGGTATTATAGAACGGCCATCTCGGCAAGGATTTCGCGCCTGTTTGTTGATTTTGCTCAGGATTTTTACAAAGCTGCGTTAACGCGACGCCCTTTACGTCAGCAAAGCGCGCCGCGCGGCAACCGATTATTTAAACGTCGCCCATACCGGCGCGTGGTCCGACGGTTTTTCCATCCCGCGGATCTCATAATCGATGCCGGTTTCCACGCAGCGTGCTGCCAGCGGCTGGCTGGCCAGCAGCAGGTCTATGCGCAGGCCACGATTGTCGTCAAACCCTTTGGAGCGGTAATCAAACCACGAGAAGCGGTCGTTGGTTTCCGGATTGGCGTGACGGAAGGTATCCACCAGACCCCAGCCGAGCAGACGCTGCATCCATTCACGCTCTTCTGGCAGGAACGAACATTTACCGGTGCGCAGCCAGCGCTTGCGGTTCTCTTCGCCGATACCGATGTCGAGATCGGTCGGGCTGATGTTCATATCCCCCATAATCAGTACCGGGTTATCTTTGTTCAGCCGGGTTTCCAGGTAATCCTGCAGATCCTGATAGAACTTGGTCTTGGCCGGGAATTTGGTTTCGTGATCGCGGCTTTCTCCCTGCGGGAAGTAGCCATTGATTACCGTCACGTTGCCAAACGGCGACGGCACTTCGGCAATGATAATGCGGCGCTGAGCGTCTTCGTCATCGTTCGGGAAGCCGCGATAAACCGCTACCGGCTCGGCCTTGGTCAGCAGCGCCACGCCATAGTGACCTTTCTGGCCATGATAGAAAATGTGATAGCCGAGCTTTGCCACTTCTTCCAGAGGAAACATGTCATCGTGAACTTTTGTCTCCTGTAGACCAATCACGTCGGGCTGATGCTTTTCGACAATGGCTTCCAGTTGATGAGGACGGGCGCGCAGGCCGTTGATATTAAAAGAGACAAATTTCATAGTCGTTGCCACTTTGCAGAGTGAATTGTGACGGGATAGTAGCAGAATTTAACGTCAGCCGCTGCCTTCACTCCGCGGTATCGCCAATTTCTTTGATGGCTGCTGCCATCTTCCCGAGCAAAATGTGCACCAGGTTGAGGCAATCTGCGCCGTGATGAAGCGTAAAGCTACGATAAATTTCGCAGTGGATCACAAATCCAGAATGATATTTTGCTGATGCATAACATTTCTTAATTTTGCCCTGCAAAGCGCCGTTAATGCCTTAATATTCACTTTTTATGCGCATTTATTGAATGGTGATGGTGTGTAACCTATTGATATTTCGTTTGCAGTCCGCGTTTATGCAGTTTTCTCTCTCGCTGGCACGAACCGTGCAATCTACATTTACAGTGAAAAACACTCAAATAATTAACATAAATTAAACCATTCATTTACCTGTAGAGGTCGCTATGTCTCAGTCAATCAGCCGTCAAGATTTTGATCAGTGGATGATGCCGGTTTATGCACCGGCACCGTTTATTCCGGTTCGCGGTGAGGGCGCCTGGCTGTGGGATCAACAGGGGAAAGGCTATATCGATTTTGCTGGCGGTATCGCGGTAAATGCGCTGGGACACGCCCACCCGGCGATGATACGTGCGCTGACCGAGCAGGCGGCAAAATTCTGGCATACCGGTAATGGCTACACCAACGAACCGGCGCTGCGACTGGCAAAGCAGCTGATCGATGCCACGTTTGCCGACCGCGTGTTTTTCTGTAACTCCGGCGCCGAAGCTAACGAAGCGGCACTGAAGACGGCGCGTAAGTATGCGCACGACAAGTTTGGCAGCCATAAGAGTGGGATCGTGGCCTTTAAGAATGCGTTTCACGGCCGCACGCTGTTTACCGTAACCGCCGGCGGGCAGCCCGCCTACTCGCAGGACTTCGCGCCGCTGCCGGGGGAGATCCGTCACGGGGTATATAACGACATCGACTCGGCCAGCGTGCTGATTGATGACGATACCTGTGCCGTTATCGTGGAGCCTATCCAGGGCGAAGGTGGCGTGGTACCGGCATCGGGTGAATTTTTACAGGCGCTACGTGCGCTGTGCGATCGTCACCACGCGGCGCTGATTTTTGATGAGGTGCAGACCGGCGTAGGGCGTAGCGGAGAACTCTATGCGTATCAGCATTATGGCGTGACGCCGGATCTGCTGACGACCGCCAAAGCGTTGGGCGGTGGCTTCCCGATTGGCGCGCTGCTGGCACGCGATGCGTATGCCAGCGTGATGACGGTGGGGACGCACGGCACCACCTATGGCGGTAACCCGCTGGCCTGTGCGGTGGCCGGTGAAGTGCTGTCGATCGTGAATACGCCGCAGGTGTTAAACGGGGTGAAGCAGCGCGAACAGTGGTTCAAAGAACGCCTGCAGGCGATTAACCACCAGTTTGCGTTATTTAAAGAGATCCGCGGCGTTGGCCTGCTGATTGGCTGCGCGCTGCGGGATGAGTATGCCGGGAAGGCGAAGCTGATAAGCCAACTGGCGGCTGAAGAGGGGCTGATGGTGCTGATTGCCGGGGCTAACGTGGTGCGTTTTGCGCCGGCGCTGATTATCAAAGAAGACGATGTGACCCTTGGCCTCAATCGCTTCGCCGCCGCCTGTGAACGGTTCATTGCGGGAGAATCATCATGATGATTATCCGTCCGGTCGGCGTAGACGATCTGCCCGGCCTCTATACGCTGGCGGGGGAAACGGGCGGCGGGCTGACCTCACTGCCGGCCGACAAACAGACCCTGGCGGCGCGTATCGCCCGCTCGCAGGCCACCTGGCAGGGCACGCTGCCGCGCGGCGACCAGGGCTATGTTTTTGTCCTGGAAGATACCCGCAGCGGCGCGGTGGTTGGGGTGTGCGCGATTGAGGTCGCCGTTGGCATCAACGATCCCTGGTATAACTACCGGGTCGGTACGTTGGTACATGCCTCGAAGGAGCTGAACGTGTATAACGCGCTGCCGACGCTGTTCCTGACCAACGATCATACCGGCAGCAGCGAGCTGTGTACCTTGTTTCTCGACCCGGCGTGGCGCAAAGAAAGTAATGGCCACCTGCTGTCCTCGTCGCGTTTTCTGTTTATGGCGGCTTTTCGCGATCGCTTTAACCACAAGGTGGTGGCGGAAATGCGCGGGGTAATTGATGAGCACGGTTATTCGCCGTTCTGGGAAAGCCTGGGCAAACGCTTTTTTTCTATGGAGTTTGCTCGCGCGGATTACCTGTGCGGCACCGGGCAAAAGGCGTTTATCGCTGAGCTGATGCCAAAGCATCCGATCTACACCGATTTCCTGAGCGAAGAAGCGCGGGCAGTGATAGGCCAGGTGCATCCGCAAACGGCTCCCGCGCGGGCGGTGCTGGAAAAAGAAGGCTTTCGCTACCGTGACTATGTCGACATTTTCGACGGTGGCCCGACGCTGGAATGTGAAATTGACCGGGTGCGCGCGGTGCGTAAAAGTCGTCTGGTGACGGTGGCTGAAGGCGAACCCGGCGGTGACGACCTGCCGCTGTGCGTAGTGGCTAACGAACAGTACCAGCATTATCGCGCCATGCTGGTTCACGCTGACCCGGCGAGTGACAGCCTGAGCTTAAGCGCCGAACAGCGAGATGCGCTGAACTGCCATCCTGGCGATAACGTACGCCTGGTGCGCCTGTGCCCAGAGGAGAAAAAATAATGAGCCTGTGGATTAATGGAACCTGGCTTGCTGGCGATGGCCCGCGTCGCCAGCGCGCAAACCCGGTAAGCGGTGAAACGGTGTGGCAGGGGCACGACGCGAGCGTACAGCAGGTGGCCCTGGCCGTGGACGCGGCGCGGGCGGCGTTTCCCGCCTGGGCGCGCCGGCCGTTCGGCGAACGTCAGCAGATTGTTGAGGCCTTTGCCGGGCTGCTTGAGGCGAATAAGGCGGGGTTGACGGAAACCCTGGCACGCGAGACGGCCAAACCGCGCTGGGAAGCGGCGACCGAGGTGGCGGCGATGATCAACAAAATCGCCATTTCCGTGAAGGCCTATCACAGCCGGACCGGCGAAAGCCAGGCCGATATGGCCGACGGGGCCGCAACGCTGCGGCACCGCCCGCACGGCGTGCTGGCGGTTTTCGGTCCCTACAACTTTCCCGGTCATTTGCCGAACGGGCATATCATACCGGCGCTGTTGGCAGGCAACACGGTGGTGTTTAAACCCAGCGAACTGACGCCAGATTGCGCGCAGGCGGTGGTGAAACTGTGGGAACGGGCGGGGCTGCCGCCGGGCGTACTTAACCTGGTTCAGGGCGGGCGGGAGACCGGGGAGGCGCTGAGCGCCCAGCCGGGAATCGACGGCGTGCTGTTTACCGGCAGCTCGGCGACCGGTTTCCATCTGCATCGTCAGCTGGCCGGTCAGCCGCAGAAGATACTCGCGCTGGAAATGGGCGGCAACAACCCGCTTATCGTCGATGAACCTGCGGATATTGACGCTGCCGTACATTTGACCATTCAGTCGGCGTTTATCACCGCCGGCCAGCGTTGTACCTGCGCGCGCCGTCTGCTGGTGAAACGCGGCGCGCTGGGCGATGCGTTCCTGCAGCGGCTGGTCGAGGTGAGCGGACGGATTATTCCGGCCGCCTGGGACGCTGAACCGCAGCCGTTTATCGGTGGGCTGATTTCTGCGCAGGCCGCCGAACGCGTGTATCAGGCCTGGCAAATGCAGGTGGAAAAGGGCGGCGTGACGCTGCTGGCCCCGCGTCTTCTCCAGCCGGGAACATCGCTGCTCACGCCGGGGATTGTTGATCTGAGCGAAGCGCGCGATCTGGCTGATGAAGAGGTCTTTGGCCCGCTATTGGGCGTCTGGCGTTATGATGATTTCGATCGGGCTATCGCGCTGGCGAACGCGACGCGTTACGGGCTTTCCTGCGGATTGATTTCGCCGGACCGGCACAAGTTTGACCGTCTGCTGCTGGAGGCGCGCGCCGGGATCGTGAACTGGAATAAACCGTTAACCGGCGCGGCCAGCACCGCACCGTTTGGCGGCGTGGGTGCATCGGGCAACCATCGTCCAGGTGCCTGGTACGCTGCGGATTATTGCGCATGGCCAATGGCCAGCCTCGAATCGCCGACGCTGGTGCTGCCTGCCGCGCTTAATCCCGGGCTGGATTTTCAGCGTGAGGTGCCCTCATGAACGCCTGGGAGGTTAACTTCGATGGCCTGCCGGGTCTGACGCACCACTACGCCGGGCTGTCGTTTGGCAACGAGGCGTCGACGCGTAATCAACATCAGGTATCGAATCCACAGCGAGCGGCCAGACAAGGGCTGCTGAAAATGAAGGCGCTGGCTGATGCCGGTTTCCCGCAGGGGGTGATTCCGCCGCAGGAACGGCCCAACGTGACGCTGCTGCGTCAGCTTGGGTTTAGCGGCCGCGACGAGCAGGTGCTGGCGAAAGCCGCGACGCAGGCGCCAGCGCTGCTCAGCGCCGCCAGTTCGGCGTCGGCGATGTGGGTGGCGAATGCGGCGACGGTATGCCCCTCCGCCGACGCGCTGGACGGAAAGGTCCATTTGACGGTTGCCAATTTGAGCAGCCTGTTGCATCGCGCCAGCGAAGCGCCCACCACCCAGGCCATCCTGCAGGCGATATTTGCCGATCCGGATAAGTTTGCGGTACATGGCCCGCTGCCTGCGGGCACATCGATGGGGGACGAAGGTGCGGCAAACCATAATCGACTGGGGCGTGATTACGGGCAGCCGGGCACTCAGCTGTTTATCTACGGCCGTGATGCGCATGCCAGCACATCACCGCAGCGCTATCCGGCGCGGCAGACCCGCGCCGCTAGCGAAGCGGTGGCCCGGCTTAACCAGATCAATCCCAATCAGGTGATTTTCGCCCAGCAAAATCCGCAGGCGATCGATGGTGGCGTGTTTCATAATGATGTTATCGCCGTCAGTAACCGCCAGGTGCTGTTTTGCCATGAGCAGGCGTTTGTTGACCAGCCGGCGTTATTGCAGCTGCTGGCGCATAAAGTGCCGGGGTTTATGCCCATCGAAGTTCCCCGTGCGAAGGTGACGGTGGCGGAAGCGGTGGCGACCTACCTGTTTAACAGCCAACTGCTGAGTAAGCCTGACGGCAGCATGCTGCTGGTGTTGCCGGGAGAAGTGGAGGAGAACCCGCGCGTCTGGCGTTATCTGAATACGCTGCTGGCGCAGGATAATCCTATCGACGAGCTAAAGATGTTTGATCTGCGCGAAAGCATGGCCAACGGTGGCGGCCCGGCGTGCTTGCGTCTGCGGGTCGTGCTGACCGAAGATGAGCGCCGGGCGGTAAACCCGGCGGTGATGATGAACGATACGCTGTTTGCCACGCTCAATAATTGGGTCGACCGCTATTATCGCGATCGGTTGACTCAGGCCGATCTTGCCGATCCGCTGCTGCTGACAGAAGGGCGCGAAGCGCTCGACCGTCTGACGCAAATTTTACAGCTGGGTTCCCTCTACCCCTTTCAGCGTTAAGGAGGCGGCATGAAACAGTTTCTGGCATTAACGCTGGCGGGGCGGTTGCCGTCGCAGCCCGAAGGGGACATGGGCACGTTTCACTGGGAGTGGCGAGAAGCGGGGGTGCTGCAGCTGACGCCGCACCGCCCTTGCTCGCAGGCGATGGTGCTGTCGGCGGGGATCCACGGTAACGAAACGGCACCGGTCGAAATCCTCGATAAACTGTTGAGCGCGCTGATCGGCGGCAAGCAGGCGCTACGCTGGCATCTGCTGGTGGTGTTAGGTAACCCGCCGGCGCTGCGTGATAACAAGCGCTACCTGCACAGCGATCTTAACCGCATGTTCGGCGGACGCTGGCTGCATTTTCCGGTCAGCGATGAAACCATCCGTGCCGCCAGTCTGGAGCAGACCGTGACGGCATTTTACCAGCGCTGTGCGGCCGACACGCGCTGGCACCTTGATATGCACACCGCCATTCGCGGCTCACATCACCCGCGCTTTGGCGTCCTGCCGGCGCGCGAGCTGCCTTGGGAGCCGGAGTTTTTAAGCTGGTTAGGCTCAGCGGGGCTTCAGGCGCTGGTGTTTCATCAGGCACCGGGCGGCACGTTCAGCCATTTTACTAGCGAGGCCTTTGCGGCGCTGTCATGCACGCTGGAGCTGGGTAAAGCGCGGCCGTTTGGGCAAAACGATCTGAGTCAGTTTGCCCTGGTGGAACGACAGTTGGCCAATCTGCTGGCGGACGAGCGCGGCGGCGGCTGTGCAACGCCGCCGCTCAACTACCGGGTGGTACAAGAAATAACGCGTCGCAGCGCTGAGTTCCAGCTGCACATGTCGGCACAGACGTTGAACTTTACGCCGTTTGCCAAAGGGACGCTGCTGGCGCAGGACGGCGAGATCCGCTACGTGGTGCAATCGCCCTGCGAGTACGTGCTGTTTCCTAACCCTGACGTCGCGCTGGGTATGCGGGCGGGGCTCATGCTTGAACGTCTTCCCCCATAATATAAAAAAGCCGCACATCATGGTGTTGCGGCTTTTTATTATTTCTCCTCGAGGATATTGCAGAATATTCCTGGTGTTTTGCTTTATTAATAAACATGCTTGCTTTATACTTCTTCAAAATCTCTTCTTAATCAGCATATTGCATATTTTTGTTGCAACTCTCCACAGTTTATCCTTAATTTCCTCATAATTGTCGTAAAATTGTTTTTTACACTTTCATTGTTTTACCTACACTCTGATTATTTGACGATAAACCCCGTAAAGTTAATCTCGTCAACACGGCAATGCGCCGTCAGAATAACTGAAAGTAAGGACTTGATGATGAAAAAATTAACTGCACTGTTTGTTGCTTCTACCCTGGCTCTGGGCGCGGCTAATCTGGCTCACGCTGCGGATACCACCACGACCACCGCGGCAGATGCGACGCAGCCGGCCGGTAAGATGATGCATCATCACAAAGGTAAGATGGGCCCACGTCACGATATGATGTTCCAGGGGCTGAACCTGACCGATGCACAGAAACAGCAGATTCGCGACATTATGAAAGACAGCCGCGAACACATGAAACGCCCGCCGCAGGAAGAGATGCGTGCAATGCACAGCCTGATTGCCAGCGACAGCTTCGACAAAGCTAAGGCTGAAGCACAGATTAACAAGATGGAAGAGCAGCATAAGACCATGATGCTGTCTCGTCTGGAAACCCAGAACAAGATTTACAACATTTTAACGCCGGAACAGAAAAAGCAGTTTAATGCTAATTTTGAGAAGCGTCTGACAGAACATAATGCACCGGAAGGTAAAATGCCTCCTGCGCCTGCCGAATAATCGACCCGGCATACGATCTTAAGACCGCCGAAGTTGCCCATAAATGCCGATGGCTATGGGCAGCTCCGGCGGTTTTCTCATTTATCGCTTCCAGAAGTCATCAAAAACGGTAATCGGCGGACGGCGTTTGTGCTCCGTCTTCAGATACCAGCCTTCGATAATCTTCGCCTGTTCAGGCGCCAGGGTTTTACCTTCCAGATAGTCGTCAATGTTGTCATAAGTGACGCCCAGCGCGACCTCGTCCGGCAGAGAAGGGCGGGAATCTTCAAGGTCAGCGGTGGGGGCTTTCAGATAAAGATGCTCAGGGCAGCCCAGCGCGGCGAGCAGCTGTTTGCCTTGGCGCTTGTTGAGGCGGAAGATGGGGTTAATGTCGGTGCCGCCGTCGCCGTATTTGGTGAAGAAGCCGGTTATCGCTTCCGCTGCATGATCGGTACCGACCACCACGCCGTGGGTCATCCCCGCGATGCTGTACTGGGCCTTCATGCGCTCACGGGCTTTTTCATTGCCGCGAACGAAGTCGCTCAGCTCAATGCCTGCTTCGCGCAGCGCCTGTTCGCTGGCCAGCACGGCTCCCTTAATATTGACCGTCAGTACGCGGTCCGGCTGAATAAATTCGATGGCATCCTGACAGTCCTGTTCGTCGGCCTGCACGCCATAGGGCAGGCGGACCGCGATAAACTGCAGCGCACTGTCGCCGGTTTCCGCGCGCAGCTCGTTAATGGCCTGTTGGCACAGCTTGCCGGTTAGCGTCGAATCCTGACCGCCGCTGATTCCCAGCACCAGGGATTTGATAAACGGATAGGTTTTCAGATATGCCTTGAGAAAATCCACGCTGCGGCGGATCTCTGCTTGTACATCTATTTGTGGTTTTGCGCCGAGCGCCTGAATGATCTCTTGCTGTAATGCCATTTACCCCTCCGGAATGAGTGTGCCAGCCTTGCCGATAGCCCATCAGAACAAAGTGTTAAAGCTACCTCTTTGACGGTAAAACGACAAGGATCACAGTTTTACCAGAGGTAAATAAATCCGATTCATTAACCTGATTGGCGTTGATTTCGGCGTATCGGTTGATAATTAGCAATATTTATTCCAGGCTTAAAAAACATCGAACGAAAGGAGAGGGAAGATGAAAAAGCATGTTGCAGGACTTCTGGGGGCCGCAGCCGTACTGGCAATGCTGGCAGGCTGTACCGCTTACGATCGTACCAAAGACCAGTTCACACAGCCGGTTGTGAAAGATGTGAAAAAAGGGATGAGCCGTTCACAGGTGATGCAGGTCGCCGGCAAGCCGTCGTCGGAAGTGACGATGATCCACGCACGCGGCACGTGCCAGACCTATATCCTGGGTCAACGTGATGGTAAAGCTGAAACCTACTTTGTGGCCCTGGATGACACCGGTCACGTTATCAATTCCGGCTATCAGACCTGCGCTGAGTACGATACCGATCCGGCGGTTAAGAAGTCATAATCGCGCATCTAGAGGACATCTACGAAAGCCCGACCTTAGCGTCGGGCTTTTTTATCAGATGTCATGCTTATTTCTTGTCGCGAATTATTTTGAGTAAAGTGTGAAGGTAGTCAAAACAAGAGGTCAATGAGAGACAATTTTTGGGTCTTAGGAATTATCGGTAGGCAAATTGTTGCCGTATACTCAAGGCATAAACAGTAGATAACTCATCTGTTACATACGAGGGTTATGGGCACATGGAACATCGCCCGATGATGACAGATTTCACAAGTTGAGGAAGCGTGAATGGAAAAGAAACATATCTATCTTTTTTGCTCTGCCGGAATGTCCACTTCATTGTTGGTATCCAAAATGCGTGCACAGGCTGAGAAATACGAAGTACCGGTCGTGATTGAAGCCTTCTCGGAAACATTTGCCGGTGAGAAAGGTCCGCAGGCTGATGTTATTTTACTCGGCCCGCAAATCGCCTATATGTTGAACGATATTAAAAAGATTTTACCGAACAAGCCGGTTGAGGTTATTGATTCAACGCTGTATGGCAAGGTCGATGGTTTAGGTGTGCTTAAGGCAGCTGTTGCTGCAATTAAAAAAGCAGCTGCGCAGTAATTTTTTTATTTTTCCCGTCAAAGAGTTATTTCATATTTAATCGCCGCAATTTTATTGCGGCCCTTTAAGGGTATTTTTCTATGAGTAAAGTGATCGATTCGCTTGAAAAGGTACTCCTTCCTTTTGCTGTTAAAATAGGAAAGCAGCCACACGTCAATGCCATTAAAAACGGCTTTATTAAATTAATGCCGCTGACCCTCGCGGGGGCCATGTTTGTATTAATTAACAACGTTTTTCTGAGCTTTGGTGAGGGGTCATTCTTCTATTCAATGGGCATTCGTCTGGATGCGTCCACCATTGAAACATTAAACGGCTTTAAAGCCATCGGCGGTAACGTTTATAACGGTACCTTAGGCATTATGTCGCTGATGGCACCTTTCTTTATCGGTTCAGCGTTAGCCGAAGAACGCAAAGTTGACCCGATGGCCGCAGGCTTAATTGCAATTGCTGCGTTTATGACCGTTACACCGTACAGCGTAGGCGAAGCCTATGCCGTAGGCGCTAACTGGTTAGGCGGGGCAAACATTATTTCCGGTATCATTATCGGTCTGGTTGTTGCCGAACTGTTCACCTTTGTGGTGCGCCGTAACTGGGTCATCCGTTTACCGGATAGCGTACCGGGCTCGGTGTCCCGTTCGTTCTCAGCGGTTATCCCGGGGTTCATTATTCTGTCCATCATGGGGATTATCTCCTGGGCGCTGACCCACTGGGGCACCAACTTCCACCAGATCATCATGGACACCATCTCTACGCCGCTGGCTTCTATGGGTCACGTCGTGGGCTGGGCTTACGTTATCTTTACCTCGCTGCTGTGGTTCTTCGGTGTGCACGGTTCCCTGGCGCTTTCCGCGCTGGACAGCGGCATCATGACCCCATGGGCGCTGGAAAACATCTCTCTGTACCAGCAGTACGGTTCTGTTGAAGCCGCGGTTGCCGCCGGTCACCAGTTCCACATGTGGGCGAAGCCGATGCTGGATTCCTACATCTTCCTCGGCGGTACGGGTGCAACGCTGGGTCTGATCATCGCTATCTTCATCGCCTCTCGCCGCGAAGATCACCGTCAGGTTGCTAAGCTGGCGCTGCCGTCAGGCATCTTCCAGATTAACGAACCGATTCTGTTCGGTCTGCCAATCATCATGAACCCGGTTATGTTTATTCCGTTCATCCTGATTCAGCCGCTGCTGGCCGCGATTACCATGACCGCGTATACCCTGGGCATCATCCCGCCAATCACCAACGTGGCGCCATGGACAATGCCAACCGGTCTGGGTGCATTCTTTAACACCAACGGTAGCGTAGCCGCACTGATTCTGGCGCTGTTCAACCTGGGTGTCGCAACGCTGGTCTACATGCCGTTCGTGATTATCTCGAATAAAGCGCAGGCCACCATTGACAAAGAAGAAAGCGAAGAAGACATCGCCGCTGCTCTGAAATTCTAATGCCAATGCGGTATGGAGCGAACCTCCATACCGCCCTCACAAAAGGGAATAAGTATGTTCGATCTGGATAATGTTGTTGCTGAGGACGTGCAGGAAAACGATCTCGAAGAAGTGGTGATGGGTCTGATTATCAACTCAGGTCAGGCGCGTAGCCTGGCATACGCCGCGCTGAAGCAGGCAAAGCAGGGTGAATTTGAGGCCGCGAAGGCGACCATGGAACAGTCCCGCATCGCGCTGAGCGAAGCACACCGCGTACAGACGCAGCTGATTGAAAGCGATGAAGGTGAAGGCCGCATGAAGGTTAGCCTGGTGCTGGTTCATGCGCAGGATCATCTTATGACGTCAATGTTAGCGCGCGAGCTGGTTGCTGAATTGATCGAACTTCACGAGAAGGTACAATAGGCTTTTCCCTATGAGGCAACCAAAGATGATCACCATGGAAATCAACACCGCCCGAGAACAACAGCTCTTTAACGGTAAGAATTTTCATGTCTTCATCTACAACAAAACGGAAAGCATCAGCGGGCTGCACCAGCATGACTACTACGAGTTCACCATCGTACTAACCGGGCGCTATTATCAGGAGATAAACGGCAAGCGGGTCATGCTGGAGCGCGGAGACTTTGTTTTCATCCCGATGGGTTCGCACCACCAGAGCTTTTACGAGTTTGGCGCGACGCGGATCCTCAACGTCGGGATCAGCAAAGACTTCTTCGACACCCATTATCAGGCGCTGGTACCGTTTGCTTTGGTTGCTTCGCAAGTCTATTCGATTAAAAGCACGTTTCTTAGCTACATTGAGTCCGTTATTTCTTCGCTGCATTTTCGTGAAACGGAATTTGACGAATTTATTGAACTGGTTTCCTTCTATGTGATTAACCGCTTGCGGCATTACCGTGAAGAACAGGCGCAGGATGTTACGCCAGCGTGGTTAAAATCCACCGTTGAAGCCATGCATGATAAATTAAAATTTGGTGAAGGTGCCCTGGAAAATATGGTCGAGTTATCCGGAAAAACTCAGGAATACTTAACTCGAGCGACCCAGCGCTACTATGGCAAAACGCCAATGCAGATCATTAATGATATCCGCATTAACTTCGCCAGAAAACAGCTTGAAATAACCAACTACTCGATTACCGATATTGCCTATGAGTCAGGGTATAGCAGCCCAAGTTTGTTTATTAAAACATTCAAAAAGCTCACCTCATTCACGCCGAGCAATTATCGGAAGCAACTGACGGTTATTAAATAACGCGCTGCGGAATTTCGCCGCAGCTCTGAATTAAAGACTTTAACTATCCACGCATAATGTGGAGGGTAACCCACGTTTAACTTGTGGATCACGAGGGAGAAAAGTATGAGCCAGAAATTAAAAGTCGTCACAATTGGTGGTGGTAGCAGCTATACGCCGGAATTACTGGAAGGTTTTCTCAAGCGCTATCATGAACTGCCGGTCAGCGAACTGTGGCTGGTGGATGTGGAAGATGGCCAGGAGAAGCTGGACATCATTCACGCACTTTGTGAGCGCATGGTAGAAAAGGCCGGCGTGCCGATGAAGGTCTATAAGACGCTGAACCGCCGTGAAGCCCTCAAAGATGCCGACTTCGTGACCACCCAGCTACGCGTGGGCCAGCTTAAAGCCCGTGAAAAAGATGAACGCATTCCGCTGAGCCACGGTTACCTGGGCCAGGAAACCAACGGTGCGGGCGGCCTGTTTAAAGGTCTGCGCACTATTCCGGTGATTTTCGACATCATTAAAGATGTTGAAGATGTTTGCCCGAACGCGTGGGTTATCAACTTCACCAACCCGGCCGGGATGGTGACCGAGGCGGTGTATCGCCATACCAACTTCAAGCGTTTTATTGGCGTATGCAACATTCCGATCGGCATGAAGATGTTCTTCACCGACGTGCTGCGACTGACTGAGAAAGACGATCTTTCCATCGACCTGTTTGGTCTGAACCACATGGTCTTCGTGCGTGATGTGATCGTCAACGGCGAGTCCCGTTTTGCCGAACTGCTGGACGGCGTGGCCTCCGGTACGCTGTCTGCCAACACGGTGAAGAACATTTTCGACATGCCGTTCAGCGAAGGGCTGCTGCGCTCCCTGAATCTGCTGCCGTGTTCTTATCTGCTGTACTACTTCAAGCAGAAAGAGATGCTGGCTATCGAAATGGGCGAGTACTACAAAGGCGGCGCGCGCGCGCAGGTGGTGCAGAAGGTTGAGAAACAGCTGTTTGAGCTGTACAAGAATCCGGATCTGAACGTCAAACCGAAGGAGCTGGAACAGCGCGGTGGAGCGTATTACTCCGACGCGGCGTGTGAAGTGATCAACGCTATCTACAACGATAAGCAGACCGAACACTACGTCAACATTCCGCACCAGGGACACATTGACAATATTCCGGCGGACTGGGCTATTGAGGTCACTTCTATTCTGGGCCGCGACGGTGCGAAACCGCACCCGCGTGTGACCCATTTCGATGAGAAGGTGCTGGGCCTGATTCACACCATCAAAGGCTTCGAAATTGCCGCTAGCCAGGCGGCTATCAGCGGTGAATTCAACGATGTGCTGCTGGCGCTGAACTTAAGCCCGCTTATCCACTCTGATAAAGATGCAGAGGTGCTGGCGCGCGAACTGATTCTGGCCCATGAAAAATGGTTGCCGAACTTCGCCGCCACCGTGGAGAAACTGAAACAGTGACAGGAGGTATGATGGAGCGTTTGTTAATCGTTAATGCCGATGATTTTGGCCTGAGCAAAGGGCAGAACTACGGCATTATCGAAGCCTGTAAGAATGGACTGGTTACCTCGACCACCGCGCTGGTTAACGGCGCGGCTATCGACCACGCGGCTCAACTGAGCCGCCGCACGCCAGCGCTGGCGGTGGGGATGCACTTCGTATTGACGCTGGGCGAACCGTTGACGCCGATGCCGGGTCTGACCCGTGAGGGTAAGCTGGGCAAATGGATTTGGCAGATGGCGGAAGAAGACGCGTTGCCGATGGATGAGATTGCCCGCGAGCTGGAGTGTCAGTACCAGCGCTTTGTCGACCTGTTCGACGCTGAGCCGACGCATTTTGACAGCCATCATCACGTGCATATGATCCCGCAAATCTTCCCGCTGGTGGCCGAGTTTGCGAAATCCAAAGGCATTGCGCTGCGGGTTGACCGCACCATTCCGTATCCGTTTACCCTCCCGGAAGGGCTGCGCAGCAGTGAAGGGTTCAGCAGCGAGTTTTATGGCGATGCTATCTCAGATGCGCTGTTCCTTGAGGTACTGGATAGCTCTGCCGCGCGCGGCGAGCAGTCCCTGGAAGTGATGTGCCATCCGGCGTTTGTCGACAACACCATTATGGGCAGTGCGTATTGCTACCCGCGTCTGGCTGAACTGGATGTACTGACCTCAGCGTCGTTGAAATATGCTATTGCGGAAAGAGGCTACCGCCTCGGGACATTCCGCGACGTGTAATCCTTGTTTTACCCCCTCAACCCTTTGCCCGACAGCCACCCTGTCGGGCTTTTTTGTGTATGACGATTGCGCGTGAATCCTGCTATCATAAGGGTTTACCGCTTTGTCTTACTGATTGTGAATTTAACTGCTTATGAAACCGCTTCGCCAACAAAATCGGCAGATTATCAGCTATGTCCCCCGTTCCGAACCCGCTCCGCCCGAGCATGCTGTGAAGGTTGAAGGCTTTCGCGACGTGTGGCTGCTGCGCGGCAAATACGTGGCGTTTGTGCTGATGGGCAGCGCGTTTCGACGTTCTCAGGCGTTCAGCGTTCCGGAATCGGCCCAGCGTTGGGCGGTGCAGATGCGTCAGGAAGGGGACATTGAGGCGTAGCAGGTATAACACCGGATATCAAAAAACCGCGGGTGATTAACCCGCGGTTTTTTTGTGCCCCGGAGAGGGGCGGCGATAACGGTAGCCCGACAGATTAGCGGTGGGCTAACTCGGCATCTTCTTCGCTGTTCAATACGTCTTTATCGGTCTGACGCAGCCATTGGCTGGTCAGCGTACCGGCGGTCATTGAGCCACTGACGTTCAGCGCGGTACGCCCCATGTCGATCAGCGGTTCAACGGAGATCAGCAGCGCCACCAGCGTGACCGGCAGACCCATCGCGGGTAGGACGATCAGCGCGGCGAAGGTTGCACCGCCGCCAACGCCCGCAACGCCTGCGGAGCTAACGGTGACCATACCGACCAGGGTCGCAATCCACAGCGGATCCAGCGGGTTAATGCCGACGGTTGGGGCAACCATTACCGCCAGCATGGCCGGGTAGAGGCCCGCACAGCCGTTCTGGCCGATGGTCGCGCCAAAAGAGGCGGAGAAGCTGGCGATAGATTCCGGTACGCCCAGACGACGCGTCTGCGCTTCAACGTTCAGCGGGATGGAGGCCGCGCTGGAGCGACTGGTGAAGGCGAAAGTCAGCACTGGCCATACTTTACGGAAGTATTTCAGCGGGCTGACGCCGTTGACGCCCAGCAGAATGCCGTGCACAACGAACATAATCAGCAGGCCCAGGTATGAGGCAACCACAAAGCTGCCCAGCTTGATGATGTCCTGCAGGTTAGAACCGGCAACCACTTTGGTCATCAGCGCCAGTACGCCGTACGGCGTCAGCTGCATGACCAGACGCACCAGCTTCATGACCCAGCCCTGTAAGGTGTCGATAGCCGTCAGCACGCGCTGGCCTTTCGGCGCGTCATCTTTCAGCAGCTTCAGCGCAGCAACGCCGAGGAAAGCGGCAAAGATAACCACGCTGATGATTGACGTTGGGTTAGCACCCGTCAGGTCAGCAAACGGATTTTTCGGCACAAACGACAGCAGCAGCTGAGGAACGCTGAGGTCGGCCACTTTACCTGCGTAGCTGCTCTGAATTGCGTTCAGGCGTGCCGTCTCGGCGGTGCCCTGTACCAGACCTTCGGCGGTCAGGCCGAACAGGTTGGTGACCAGTACGCCGACCAGCGCGGCAATCAGCGTGGTGAACAGCAGAGTACCAATGGTGAGCACGCTGATTTTACCCAACTGAGAGGCGTTGTGCAGACGGGCCACCGCGCTCAGAATCGAGGCGAAGACCAGCGGCATGACAATCATTTGCAGCAGTTGTACGTAACCGTTGCCGACAACGTTAAACCACTGAATAGAGTCTTTGAGTACCTGGCTATCAGACCCGTAAATAAGCTGCAGTGCAAGCCCGAAGACCACGCCGATAACCAGACCGACCAGCACTTTTTTTGCCAGACTCCACTGCTTGTGACGCGTTTGCGCCAGCGCCAGCAGCAATACGGCGAACACAACGACGTTCGCGATTAATGGAAGGTTCATCCCCGTTCTCCTGAAGTATTTTCCACGCCGTCTGCGGGCAGTAAAGATGCCGCAGCGGGTGTCTTTTTAGGACAAACCCGTAAAGATTTGTCTGGATGTGAGAAGGTTAACAGAACTGAAAAAAGTCCGCTTATATCCAAATGGAATGGATTATGCCAAAAAAGACATTATCGCTGGATTATTGCTCAGCCCGGCGATTAATAAAGCGATCGAAGTCGTTTTGCAGCAAATTAATCATCGACGAAGACCAGCGCACCACGCTGTTGTCTGGCAGCGATTGCGGCATAAAAACGGCGTAGGCAAACAGCGCCATGCACAGTACGCGCTCTAATTGGTTGCCCTTGCGCGGTGCGAGAATCGGCAAACGAAAGCGCCAGCGGCACGGCCAGAGTAGCGGTACGCCGGCGGGCGTGAGCATATCGGCAAGAATGTGGCTCAGGTAGCCCAGCACCATGCCCTGTACGGCATCGGCGGGGACAATCCAGCTATCCGGGACTTTCAGGTAGAAAAGGGTTAGCGCGCCGAACACGGCGAGCAGGCTGTGGGTAAAGCCGCGATGGCCGCACATTCGGGCGATGGGTTTAGATAGCCAACTGAGCCGTTGCCCGAGGAAGGAGCGCGGATGGTCGATGTCCGGAAGCAGACAAGTTAATATCGCCGAAGGCACGATGTGCCACCAGTCTCCTTGTGCGAGTACCGGCGTCAGTTCGGCATTTTTAGCAAATACCGCGCAGGCGATAGAAAAGAGCAGATGACCTTCCGCCGTCATGATAAAACCCATTAATCTGTGAATTCATACAGTATAGGGTTTTTGTACAGTAGGCGGAAGAGGTTACGGTGTAACTCTTTGTCAAAAAATTAACGTGCCAGCCAGCCACCGTCTACGGCTATCGTATAGCCATTGATGTAGTCTGATGCCGGCGAGGCAAGAAACACCACCGGGCCTTTGAGATCGTCCGGCGTTCCCCAGCAACCGGCGGGAATGCGTTCGAGGATGGCTTTATTGCGCTCGACGTCATCACGCAGCGCCTCGGTGTTGCTGGTCGCCATGTAGCCCGGGGCGATGGCGTTAACGTTGATGCCATGCTGCGCCCATTCGTTAGCCAGCAGGCGGGTGATACCTAATACGCCGCTTTTGGAGGCGGTGTAGGATGGCACACGGATGCCGCCCTGGAAAGAGAGCATTGACGCAATATTGATAATCTTGCCGCCGCTGCCCTGGCTCAAGAACTGCTTTGCTACCGACTGGGAAAGGAAGAATACGGATTTCAGATTCAGGTTCATGACGTCGTCCCAGTCTTTTTCGCTGAAGCTCAGCGCATCTTCGCGACGGATAGTCCCGGCGTTATTCACCAGAATATCGATGCGGCCAGCGGCAGCAACGGCGGCCGGCACGATATCGGCGATCCCCTCAGGTCGGCTGAGATCGGCCTGAATAGCAAATATCCGGCGGCCCAGCGCGGCCACTTTTTCTGCGGTTTCCTGCGGGATACTGCGGCTGACGCTCACGATATCGCAGCCGGCTTCCGCCAGCCCCAGCGCCATCCCTTGACCAAGACCTTTATCACACCCGGTCACCAGCGCGACTTTACCTTGCAGATTGAAAGTATGAAGCATGATTTCGACCCCTGTATTTGGTTTTTATCGTTATGAGAAGACTTACAGGGCTAGAGCATAGAAGGGCATAGCAGAAATTTCAAATAAAAATAAAACAGCGTTTCATTTTTATGATTGGGTTGGCATTTGCGGGCACAATTGGTGCCCGCATTATCATTAGCCGCACAGATTTTCGCGGGTCAGATATTCCAGCGACGTCAGTTTAACGTCGGCAAGCGCAAAACGCGGGTCGAGCTGGCTTTCTGCGGCAGGCACGACAATCGAGCGCATGCGGGCGGCCTTGCTGGCAACCATGCCGTTCACGGAATCTTCCAGCGCCACGCAGCACAGCGGGTCAACGCCTAGCGCCGCCGCACAGTTGAGATACACCAGCGGGTGCGGTTTGCTGTAGGGCAGGCTGTCGGCGGAAGCGAGCGCATCGAACTGGTCACGCAGGTCGAACATGGTCAGCACTTTTTCCAGCATATACAGCGGAGAGGCCGAGGCCAGGCCCACTTTTAGCCCCTGCGCTTTACACAGGGCGACGGCTTCGCGTACCCCCGGCAGCAGTGGACGCGTTTGCTCAACCAGCGCAATCACTCGGGCAATCATGCGTTCAACGACCGTCGCGCGGTCCGGGCCGCTCCAGGGTTGTTGACCGAACCACAGATCCACCACCAGGTCGATGCGCAAACCGCGGGTGTCAGGAAGCTCGTGTCGGCGGGAGAAATCGACACCCAGTTCGCTCAGTACTTCGTGTTCGGCGCGATCCCACAGCGGCTCAGAATCGATCAGTAAGCCATCCATATCGAAAATAGCGGCGCGTATTTGACGCTCGGCGGACATAACTACCTCTCCTTTAGGGTAACGAATGCGGCTTAATGGTATATCATATCGCGCGTAAAGTCGGGCGAAAGTCGCCTTCAGCAGGTAGACTTCATAAGCACTTAGCCCGAGATTCAGGCGTCTTAACAAGGGGAACTCATGACGTATCAACAAGCTGGACGCATTGCCATCCTCAAGCGTATCGCCGGGTGGGTGATATTTATTCCTGCGCTTATCTCTACGCTGATTTCCGTGCTGAAATTCATGTACGAGCACAGTGCAAAGCAGCCGGGGATCGATGCCGTCATGATGGATTTCGTACACGTGATGGTCGACATGATGCGTTTCAATACGCCGTTTTTGAATCTGTTCTGGTACAACTCGCCGCAGCCGGACTTTCAAAACGGGCTGAATATTATGTTCTGGATTATCTTTGCGCTGATCTTTGTGGCGCTGGCGCTGCAGGATTCCGGGGCGCGGATGGCGCGTCAGGCGAAGTTTCTGCGCGAAGGGGTGAACGATCAGCTCATCCTGGAGAAAGCGAAAGGGGCGGAAGGGCTGAGCCGTGAAGCGCTGGAGGCGCGGGTAGAGGTACCTCGCCATACGATTTTTGTGCAGTTCTTCCCGCTGTATATTTTGCCGATTATCGTCATCGCGATCGGTTATTTCGTTCTGAAGGTGCTGGGTTTTCTCTAATGCAGGCCGGATAGGGCGTTTACGCCGCTATTCGGTCATCTGACCGTATCCGGTCGACAAACAATAGGCCCGGCGATTCATTGCCGGGCCTATTGTTTTATGCAGCGGGAATGGCGCGCGGTTTGCCCTGAGGGTCGACCGCAACGTAGATAAACAGCGCCTCGGTGGCTTTATAGCGCTGGCCAATCGGTTCTGATGAAACCTTCTTGACCCAGACTTCAATATTGATGGTGACCGACGTATTGCCGCGCTTGACGCAGCGTGCGTAGCAGCACACTACGTCGCCGACCGCGACCGGGCGCAAAAACGTCATGCCGTCGACCCGTACCGTCACCACGCGGCCGTGGGCCACTTCCTTCGCCATAATGGCGCCGCCAATATCCATTTGTGACATTAGCCAACCGCCAAAAATATCGCCGTTGGCATTGGTATCCGCAGGCATGGCTAGCGTACGTAATACCAGCTCTCCCTGCGGAGCGTCATTCTGTAGTGTCATTCTTATTCTCTGTGCTTACTTGTGGTCGTCTTGTGGCATATGACGATAGATGTACACGCCGCTCAGTACGGTGAATACCAGCGTCAACGCCGTCAGGCCAAACACCTTAAAGTTTACCCAAATGTTTTGCGGTAACCAGAAGGCGATATAAATATTTGCCAGCCCGCAGAGGATGAAAAACACCGCCCAGGCGAGGTTCAGCTTCGACCAGACCGCAGCCGGCAGGGTAATCTCTTTGCCGAGCATGCGCTGAATCAGCGGCTTTTTCATTACCCACTGGCTCACCAGCAGCGCGCCGGCGAACAGGGCGTAAATCACCGTCACCTTCCACTTAATGAACTCGTCGTTGTGGAAGAAAATGGTCAAACCGCCGAAGAACGCCACCACGATAAAGGTGATCAGGGCCATTTTTTCGACTTTGCGATAGCGCACCCAGCTGTAAATCAGGACCACGGCGGTGGCGACAATCAGCGCGCCGGTTGCCGCATAGATATCATAAATTTTATAAAAAGCGAAAAAGACAACCAGCGGTAAGAAATCCAGAAACTGCTTCATACTTCGATTCCGTAGTTCAGCGCCGCCCGCCAGCGGGCGGCATCAGATTATTGACGAATAAGCATATACACGCGGAATAAATAGATCAGCAACAGGGCGGAAACCAGGTTACTGAGCGCATTAACCACTACGGCGCCAAGGTACGGCGTCAGGAAGGCAAAGCTTGATGCAAACAGCAGCAGCAGCGTTTTTGCCAGCATCCAGCCCACGACGGCGGGCGCAATCAGGCGCATATTAGCCCAGCCGAGTCGGGTACTGTGCCGAATGGCGGCAAAGACACCCAGCTTGTCCTGGACCAGCATGACCGGCGCGAACGCCAGCACGATAGCCAGCAAAATGCCCGGCACCACGATCAGCATGACGCCCATCTGGACGAGGAAGGTACTGATAAAAATCAGCACCAGCAGCTTCGGCAGCACCGGCGCGCTGGCGCCAATGGCGCGAAGCGCGCTCACCGGCTGCCCGGCAGAGATGAGCTGAATCATCAGCAGAATACCGCCCGCAAGGATGGCATTACCAATCAGCCCGGCAAAGGTCGATGCCGCAGAGGAGCGCAGCAGGATCTGCTGTTGCTCCGGCGTCATGTTCTGAACCAAATCAAACAGCCCCGTACTGCCGGCGAGATGATCGCCGGTTGTCAGCGTCGCCAGCTGTTCATCGCTGGGGGAAAAGGCATGGCCAAGCACCACCGTGATAAATGAACAGAGCAAGGCAATCAGTAAAATGGTGACGAACTGATTGCGGAAAAAATTACCCGTGTCACGGTATACAGACTGCGCCGTGATAGACATGCACTCTCCTTGAGTATTGCAGGTGTTAATTAGCCGGCAATTGTACCGCAAATCGCGCCTGCGTAGCAGCCTCTGCGCCAGCTCCGCTAAGTATATCTTTGTAAAGAGGTTCCAGCGGCGGCAGGCCGTATCGCGCGCGGGCTCGATTGCACGCTTCGTTGAGTTCGCCGTTCTCACCGGACATCGCGAACTCGCGGCACGGAGAGGGACGGTGAGCATAGATAGTACAACTGACGGAATCGCCTATCGTGCCCGAAAGGGCCGAGCAGCGCGACTGACGCTGGTTAGTGCCGGTCATACAGCGCAAAAAGGGGGTAACAGGCTCAGTAAGCTGCGCGGGGACGGGGCCACCTGCATCATCACCTTCTGCCCAGTAAAAAGAGACTCGAAAATACGCACAACAGGCACCGCACGTCATGCACGGGTTGATTTCACTCATGATTACACCTGATCAAAACGCATCAACAATATTGTCGTGTCCTAAATTATCCAGCCGCTGAGAAGCCGACAAGAGGAGACAAAAAAAATTTTCCGACAAATCAATAAAATTGATATGGCTATTAATAACGGTTGTGACATAAAGCCACAAAATTGATCTGGATTAACAAATGTTAAATCTAATGACTTTGTGTGATCCGTGACGGATCAAAAGTAACTCATTGTGGGTATATTTGCCGCGCTTGAAAAACCATAATGAGGAAGTGGATATGAAAAAGTTAGCAGCGGTTGCATTGGCGTTAAGTACTGTTTCCGGCGGCGCCTGGGCGCATGAAGCCGGCGAGTTTTTTATTCGTGCGGGTTCGGCAACGGTACGTCCTACGGAAGGATCGGATAGCGTCCTCGGCAGTCTGGGAAGCTTTAACGTCAGTAATAACACTCAGTTAGGCTTAACCTTTACCTATATGGCGACTGACAATATTGGTATTGAACTGCTGGCCGCCACGCCGTTCCGTCATAAGGTTGGCACGGGCCCTACCGGCGATATCGCCACTGTCCATCATTTACCGCCGACGCTGATGGCGCAGTGGTACTTTGGCGACGCGCAGAGCAAATTCCGTCCTTATATTGGCGCGGGTATTAACTACACCACCTTCTTTGATAATGATTTCAATAAAACCGGTAAAGAGGCGGGGCTGTCGGATCTCAGTCTTGACGATTCCTGGGGCGCGGCCGGGCAGGTGGGGCTGGATTATCTGATCAACCGCGACTGGCTGATCAACATGTCCGTCTGGTACATGGATATCGACACCAACGTGAAGTTTAAACACAATGGCGTGAACCAGAGCGTCAGTACCCGACTGGATCCGTGGGTGTTTATGTTCTCGGCGGGTTATCGCTTCTAAGGCGTTCCCGGCGGCAATTTATGCGGTCGGGATGTTTTTCTAGCGGCAGGCCTCGGTAGTGATTTTCACCGCCAGCCTGGCCGCGCGCCCTTGGGCGATAGAACGCGGAATCAGGTAGATCATATTCGGACCCGGCGTCAGCGCCATGCCCAGCGAGACGGTGATTTTTTCATCCTACGATGCCAGGCTTTACTGCGGAGGTCATTGTGAGTGGGAAGGTCAGTTACGCCAGGCGTAGCGTTTCGGGCGAAAAAAAAGCCCGCATCGGATGCGGGCAAAAATACTGGAAGCAATGTGAGCAATGTCGTACCGAATACCTGAGTGATTTGCTCAACTACTCGGTAATGAGAAAGATAATATTTCTCATTTAAGATATCAACCCTATCTTTTGTGTGAAAGCGATTTTTTTATCCGAGGGTGAAGACCGTCCGTTTCAGACTATTGTCCAGTGACCAGGCTGTGGCAACGTTTTGCAGCGGCACGGGCGTGGTGGCGATGGTAAATCCGCCCGCAACCGCCGCATTCAGCATCTCGCCGGTCGCCTGCAACAGCTGCGACATTGGCAGGCTGCCAATCCCGCTTCCCATTAGCTGCAGCGGGGCGGATCGCAGTATCGCGCCGTTAAGCGCAATGTCGCTTCCCGCGAGTGACCCGACCTGTACGTAACGAATGGGGGTGTGGCCGCGGCTGTATTTCGCCAGCGCCGGCAGCATCAGTTCCGCGCTGTGCCCCCAGAGATAATCGACGACAACATCAATCCCCTGGTTGGCCTGAACGGCGAATTCGGCGCTGAGGGTGGTGTCATCTCCGGTGAGCAGGATGCTGACATCAGCGTCCAGTGCCGCCAGTGCGCTGGGGTTACGCCCGGTAGCGATCACTTTGCTGGCCCCGAGATGGCGGGCAATTTGCACCGCTAGCTGTCCGGCGCTGCCGGTTGCGCCGTTGACCAGTACGGTTTCACCGGCCCGGAAATTCGCGCGCTTCACCAGCGCCGCCCAGGCGGACATGCCTGGATTGGCCATCGCCGCGGCGGTGATATCGTCCAGGTCGTCCGGCAACGCAAAGCAGTTCTGACGGTCAACAGGGGCGTACTGCGCCATGCTGCCCCACGGCGCGGTTGGAAAGGCAAAATAGACTCGTTCACCGGAAGGGAGCGTGCCGGTGCCGTCGATGCCGACGACAAACGGCAACCTGCCGTCAAAGCTGTAATGTTTACCCGAGGCGCGGCTTTTCACGACGTGGCTGATGGCGGCGGCACGGACGCGAATCCGCGTCTGTTCATCGCCCACCGGCGGTTCATCAAAATCGGCCCATACCGGGCCCTGGTCAAGGTCAAAAACGACGGCTGCTTGCATAAAGGTGTCTCCAGAAGATAATTATGTGTAAAATGCACATATCAGATAACGGCACTATACTTGGTTGGAAAATATATGCAATATGCACATAATAATTATGACATCACGGACTTCCACGGTGCGCTGCTGGATATTATCGGCGTCATGAATCAGCCGGCCCGCGACGAGCAGCTGTTACAGGCGGCGGGCGTTCAGCTTGAACAGCTGCTGTTTCCGCTGCTGGTGGCGATTGGTCGCTGTGGGCCGATAGGCGTGGTGGAGCTGGCGGATAACCTCGGGCGGGATTACACCACCGTCAGCCGCCAGGTGAAGAAGCTTGAAGCTCAGGGGCTGGCACATAAGCAGCCGAACGAACGCGACAGGCGGATTAGCGAAGTGACGCTGAGCGAGCAGGGGCAGGCGATTTTTGCGCAGATAGCGGTCGCGCGGCAGACGCTGATGAATCGGGTACTGGAGAACTGGTCGCCGGAAGAGGTACAGACGCTGTTTACGCTGACGCGCAAATACGCCGACAGCCTGCAACAGCAATAAGCCGCCCGACGAGCGTCAGGCGGCTTGAGGCGTTACGCCAATTTGGTGGCCGCTTTCATACGGGCCACAAAGCGTGAAAGCTCATCCAGCATTGCCTGCGGATTGTCGACGTTACGCTCAATGATTTTGACAATGGCGGAGCCCGAGATAGCCCCGGCGGCACCGGCTTCAATCGATGCGGATACCTGATCCGGCGCAGAGATACCAAAGCCCTGCAGCGGCGGCGCGGCGTTGTACTCTGCCAGTTTCGCCACCAGGTGGTGCAGCGGCAGGGCGGCGCGGGTTTCGGTACCCGTCACGCCCGCACGGGAGAGCAGATAAGTGTAACCACGACCGTGTTCGGCGATCTGACGCAGCAGCTCGTCGTCAGCGTTCGGCGGGCAGATGAAAATCGGTGCCACGTTATGACGCATGGCGGCCTGACGGAACGGCGCGGACTCTTCTACCGGCACATCGGCGACCAGTACGGAGTCGACGCCTACGCGCGCGCATTCGGCGTAGAACTCGTCAATGCCGTGGTTGAACACCAGGTTGGCGTACATCAGCAGGCCAATCGGAATCGTCGGGTGCTTCTGGCGAATAGCCGCCAGCATCTCAAAGCACTGAGTCGGCGTGACGCCAGAAGCAAACGCACGCAGGGTCGCGTTCTGGATGGTTGGGCCATCGGCCAGCGGATCGGAGAACGGAATACCCAGCTCAAGCGCATCGGCGCCGCCTTCAATCAGCGCATCAATGATTTTCAGTGATTGTTCCGGATTCGGATCGCCTAAGGTGACGAAGGGAACAAACGCGCCTTCCTTGCGGGCCTTCAGTTGAGCAAACAGGTTGTCATAGCGTTCCATCAGATTTCCCCTCGCGCTTTCAGAATATCGTGTACGGTAAAGATGTCTTTGTCGCCGCGCCCGGACAGGTTTACGACTAGCAGCTGCTCTTTTTCTGGGTTTTCACGCATCATTTTCAGCGCGTGGGCCAGGGCGTGGGAGGACTCCAGCGCCGGGATAATCCCTTCATGGCGGCTGAGTTCCTTGAACGCATCCAGCGCTTCGTTATCGGTAATCGAGACGTATTCTGCACGGCCAATGCTGTTCAGGAAGGCGTGCTGCGGCCCAACGGACGGGAAGTCCAGACCCGCAGAGATTGAGTAAGACTCTTCAATCTGGCCTTCATCAGTCTGCATCATCGGCGATTTCATACCAAAGTAGATGCCGACACGGCCGTGTTTCAGTGGCGCGCCGTGTTCGCCGGTTTCAATACCGTGACCGGCTGGCTCAACGCCAATCAGACCAACGCTGGTTTCGTCGATGAAGTCGGCGAACATACCGATGGCGTTAGAACCGCCGCCGACGCAGGCAATAACCGCATCCGGCAGACGACCTTCTTTTTCACGGATTTGCACTTTGGTCTCTTCACCAATCATGCGCTGGAATTCACGCACGATGGTTGGGAACGGGTGCGGGCCTGCTGCGGTGCCGAGCATATAGTGCGCGGTTTCATAGCTGCCAGACCAGTCGCGCAGCGCTTCGTTACAGGCATCTTTCAGCGTCGCGGAGCCGCTGTGTACCGCAATAACCTCTGCCCCCATCAGGCGCATACGGAAAACGTTCGGCGACTGACGTTCGATATCTTTCGCGCCCATATAGATGCGGCACTTCAGACCGAGCAGGGCACAGGCGAGCGCGGAGGCTACGCCGTGCTGACCAGCACCGGTTTCGGCGATAATTTCGGTTTTACCCATGCGTTTTGCCAGCAGCGCCTGACCCAGAACCTGGTTGGTTTTGTGCGCGCCGCCGTGCAGCAGATCTTCACGCTTGAGGTACAGCGTGGTTTTGGTGCCTGCCGTCAGGTTGCGGCACTTGGTCAGCGCAGTCGGACGACCGGCGTAGTTTTTCAGCAGGTCGGTAAATTCGGCCTGAAATTCGGGATCCTTCTGCGCGCTGACAAACGCTTCTTCCAGCTGGCGCAGGGCGGGCATCAGAATCTGCGGAACGTACATGCCGCCAAATTCGCCGAAGTAGGGGTTCAGTAAAGTACTCATTCTTGCTCCTTAATATGCGCGCAGCGTCTGAAACACCGAGGCCAGTTTGCTGGCATCTTTAATACCCGGTTTTGACTCGACACCTGAATTGAAATCCAGCCCGACGCAGCCGCTTTTGGCTGCATCTACGCAGTTGTCTGCGCTTAACCCACCGGCCAGCATCACATTGCTCAGATCCTGACCTTGTAACAGTGACCAATCAAACCGCTGGCCGGTGCCGCCCTGGCCGTTGTCGAACAGATATCTGTCGACGTGCTTCAGGCTGCGCGGCGGCAGTGCATTGGTGACGCTCAGCGCTTTCCAGATTTGTACATCGGCCGGTAGCGCGGCGCGCAGGTCATCGATGTAGGCCTGTTCTTCATCACCGTGCAGCTGTACCGCACGCAGGGAAAGCGCAGTCGCGCGACCAACGACCTCCGCAACCGGGGCATTGCGGAATACGCCGACGTAGCTCAGCGGCGCGGCGGCGATAACCTCGCGAGCCTGCTCAACGCTTACCGCGCGCGGTGAAGTGGGGACAAAAATCAGTCCGCCATAAATAGCGCCCGCTTCATAGGCCGCCTGGGCATCCTGCGCGCGGGTCAGCCCGCAGACTTTATTCTCCCCCAGCAGTACGCGGCGGACCGCCGCGTTGAGGTCATCGTGCGCCATCATCGCTGAACCGATCAGGAAACCGTTGGCGTAATGGGCCAGCTCACGAACCTGGGCATTCGTGTTGATACCGGATTCGCTGATGACGGTGACCTCGTGACCCAAACGCGGTGCCAACTGGCGGGTACGGTTGAGGTCGATGGAGAGATCGCGCAGGTCGCGGTTGTTGATGCCGACGACTTTTGCCTTCAGCGCAATGGCACGCTCAAGCTCTTCTTCATTGCTCACCTCGGTCAGCACGCCCATGTTCAGGCTATGCGCCACCGCGGACAGCTGACGATACTGTTCGTCGTCCAGCACGGAGAGCATCAGCAGACAGGCATCCGCCTGGTAGAAACGCGCCAGATAAATCTGATAGGCGTCGATAATAAAGTCTTTGCACAGAATCGGTTGCGGTGCGATACCGCTGACGATCGGCAGAAAATCAAAGCTGCCCTGGAAGTACTTTTCATCGGTCAGCACCGAAATGGCGGAGGCGTAATGCTTGTAAACGTTGGCAATACGTGCCGGATCGAAATCATCGCGAATGACCCCTTTTGACGGAGAGGCTTTTTTGCACTCCAGAATAAACGCGGTGCGGGTGCCGCTGAGCGCATCATAAAAATGACGCTGGCTTGGCTGCACGTCGTTCTGGAACGAGGCTAACGGTTGTTGTTGTTTGCGGGCTTCTACCCAAATCGCTTTATCGGCAACGATTTTTGCTAATACGGTCTGCATTTCTTATCCTCTTGCCGCTAATGCGGTTACGCGGTCGTAGGCTGCACCGCTGTGTAGCACGTCCAGCACTTTCTTAACGTTCGCCTTCAGGTCTTCATGACCGTACAGGCGCATCAACATGGCGACGTTTACCGCGACGGCGGACTCATGCGCGGTCTCGCCTTTACCTTGTAGCAAGCGCGTCAGAATGTCACGGTTTTCTTCCGGCGTACCGCCCGCCAGCTCGGCCTGGTGGTAGGGCTTGAGGCCGAAGTCGTCGGCAGTCAGCTGATAGCTTTTGATTTCGCCATGGTTCAGCTCGGCAACCACGGTCGGTGCATGCAGCGACACTTCATCCATGCCGCCGCTGTGTACCACCGCCGCACGCTCATAACCCAGCACACGCAGAGTCTCGGCAATCGGCAGCACCAGCTCCGGGCTGTAAACGCCGATCAGCGCCAGCGGCGGGTGCGCCGGGTTAATCAGTGGCCCCAGCACGTTAAACAAGGTGCGGGTTTTCAACTGCTGGCGAACCGGCATGGCGTAGCGGAAACCGGTGTGATACTTCGGTGCGAACAGGAAACAGACGCCCAGTTCGTCCAACGCCGCGCGAGACTTGTCGGCGTTCATGTCGAGATTGATACCAAATGCCGCCAGCAGGTCTGACGAGCCTGATTTACTGGAGACGCTGCGGTTACCGTGCTTGGCGACCTTCAGACCACAGGCCGCGGCCACAAAAGCGCTGGCGGTAGAGATGTTAATGCTGTTGCTGCCATCACCGCCGGTGCCGACAATATCGGCAAACGGATAGTCCGGGCGTGGGAACGGCGCGGCGTTCTCCAGCAGCGCGGTGGCGGCGCCGGCGATTTCGTTCGGGCTCTCGCCGCGAATTTTCATACTGACCAGCGCGGCGGCCAGTTGCTCCGGTTTCACTTCGCCGCGCACCACGGCGGAAAACAGTACGTGGCTTTCCTGCTGGCTCAGCGTTTGTGCCTGATACAGTTTTTCCAGAATCGGCTGGATGGTGTTGCTCTGCTCCAGCTTCTGCAACGCCCATGCCAGCGTTTGTTCCAGCAGACGCGCACCCTGGGTAGTCAGGATGGACTCCGGATGGAACTGAAAGCCGCAGACGCGATCGGCATCGTGACGAACCGCCATCACCATGCCATTAAAGTGGGCATTGATGGTCAAGCCGGCCGGAATGTTGCTGCCGACCAGCGAGTGGTAGCGCGCTACCGGTAGCGGATTGCTTAAGCCTTCAAACATGGCCTGGCCGTCGTGCTCAATGCTGGACGCTTTGCCATGCAGAATTTCGCCGGCCTGGCCGACGTAGCCGCCGTAGGCTTCCACGATGGCCTGATGGCCGAGGCAGATGCCGATAATCGGCAGCTTGCCGCGCATACGGGTCAGCAGCTCCGGCATGCAGCCGGCTTCGGACGGCGCCCCCGGCCCCGGGGAGAGCATCAGCACCGGGTTATCCATAGTGCCGAGACGGTCGATTAAGGTCTGAGCTGGAACGTGATTACGGTAAATGACCACGTTATGCCCGTTCGCGCGCAGCTGATCTGCCAGGTTATAGGTAAATGAGTCGATGTTATCGAGCAGCAGAATGTCAGCCATCAGAAAATCTCCTGTGCATGATGCGCGGTGGCAATGGCACGCAGCACCGCGCGCGCTTTATTACGGGTTTCATCGGCTTCAGACTGCGGGATGGAATCCAGAACCACGCCTGCGCCAGCCTGAACGGTGGCGATACCGTTTTCAACAAACGCAGAGCGAATAACAATACAAGTGTCCAGGTCGCCGTGTGCGGTGAAGTAGCCCACCGCACCGCCGTAGCTGCCGCGGCGCTTGCCTTCGGCGGCGGCAATCAGCTGCATCGCGCGCACTTTCGGTGCCCCGCTAAGGGTGCCCATGTTCATGCAGGCGCGATACGCGTGCAGCACGTCGAGATCTTTACGCAGCTCGCCGACCACGCGGGAGACGAGATGCATGACGAACGAGTAGCGATCAACTTTGGTCAGGTCCGCGACGTAGCGGCTGCCCGGGGTGCAGATGCGCGCCAGATCGTTACGCGCGAGGTCAACCAGCATTAAGTGCTCCGACAGCTCTTTGTGGTCGGTGCGCATCTCCAGCTCAATACGGCTGTCGAGGTCGCGATCCAGCGAACCGTCGGCGCGACGGCCGCGCGGACGGGTACCGGCAATCGGATAAATTTCAATCTGGCGGCTGGTAGCATCGTACTTCAGCGAACTTTCCGGCGATGCGCCGAACAGGGTGAAGTCGTTGTCCTGCATAAAGAACATGTACGGGCTCGGGTTGCTCTTCTTCAGCACGTCGTAGGCCGCCAGCGGTGAGGGGCAGGGCAGTGAGAAGCGGCGAGACGGCACCACCTGGAAAATTTCCCCGGCGCGAATCGCTTTTTGCATCTTGCGCACGACGTCGCCGTACTCTTCATCGCTTTGGTTAGTTTCACAGCGCATGGTGCTGATTTCTTCTACCGGTAGCGCCGACGGCGGCTCATTGAGCTGCTGGCGAACCTGGGCAATACGCTCAAGCAGGCGATCTTTTTCCGCTGCTGATGGCGTAAACAGGCTGGCCTGAATGCGGGTGCTTTTGGTCTGATGGTCGATCACCAGCAGCGTTTCTGCCAGGTAGAAACAGTAGTCCGGGCAGGCGGTGTCGCTGTCAAGATGCGGTAAATCTTCAAACCCGGCAACCAGGTCGTAGGCGAACAGGCCGCCAAAGAACATGGCTTCGCGTTCGTTCTGCGGCACGTTGACCAGCGTTTGTAACAGACGGAAGGCGTCGAAGACCGACGGCGAGCACAGGCGGGCATCTTCATCCAGCAGCGCACTGACCGCCGGGAAGCGCAGGACGCGGCCGTCAGGCTGATGCGTATTCTCAACGCCCGCGGGCAGTACCGCGTCCAGCAGCGGCAGCAGAGACGCGCCGTTGGCGGAGAGCGCCTGAAGGGTGACGGTATCGCCCAGCGCGGTGATGCGCAGTGCGCTATCCACCAGCAGCAGGCTTTTTAAATCGTTTTTACTGTCAATGTCGGCTGATTCAAGCAGCAGCGTGGCCGGGCGCTTCGCGCAGAGTTGGTGAAACAGTGCGGTTGGGTTTTCACGGTAAATCGCGTCACTGGTCAGAAGCTCGAGCATGGGTTTTGGTGTTTGCATCGTTGTTCTCGCCTGTTCTGTATAATCTTTGCTTAATAAAAAGCCCGCTCATTGGCGGGCTGGTATCTGTATGCGTAACGCAGACGTGATGACTTCGCCCTATAGGGAAGTACGCCACCAACCGCCGTGCAGAGCAATCATTTTGCGAGCCATTTGCAGATACCTTTACTAAGTGAACTTGCGTACTAGTTAACTAGTTCATGAAGGCAAAGTCAACCCCTGATTTTAGAATTTCCCGTATTCCCGCTATGATAGGTCGCGAATAACTCTGAGTAGCACAAAGGAAGCCGTTTTGAGCGACACCAATTACGCAGTGATTTACGATCTGCACAGCCATACTCTCGCCTCTGATGGCCGCCTGACGCCGGAAGAACTGGTGCACCGCGCCGGGGAGATGCGCGTGGGGACGCTCGCCATCACCGATCATGATACCGTTGACGCCATTCCGCGCGCGCGGGCAGAAATTGCCCGCGCCGGGCTGCCGTTAACGTTAATTACCGGCGTTGAAATTTCGACGCTGTGGGAAAATCACGAAATTCATATCGTCGGGCTGAATATTGATATTGCTGACCCGGCGTTGACGGCGTTTTTACGCGCCCAGATCGAACGCCGCCAGCAGCGTGGCATGATGATTGCCGAGCGCCTGGAAAAGGCGCATATCCCCGGCGCGTGGGAAGCGGCGCTGGCGCTGGCCGACGGCGGAGCGGTTACCCGCGGCCACTTTGCCCGTTTTCTGGTCGAGCAGGGCAAGGCCAGCAATATCGGCGATGTCTTCAAAAAATATCTCGCGCGAGGGAAAACCGGTTACGTTCCGCCACAGTGGTGTACAATAAGGGAAGCTATTGATGTCATTCATCATTCGGGTGGGGTCGCCGTACTGGCCCATCCGGGGCGGTACAATTTGTCCGCCAAGTGGCTGAAAAGACTGCTGGCACACTTCAGTGAACACGGCGGTGACGCGATGGAAGTGGCCCAGTGCCAGCAGGCGCCTCACGAGCGCGCTCAGCTTGCCACCTATGCCCGTGAATACGGATTACTGGCGTCACAGGGGTCGGATTTCCATCAACCCTGCCCGTGGATTGAGCTGGGCCGCAAACTGTGGCTCCCGGCGGGCGTCGAGGGCGTCTGGCAGCGCTGGGAACAGCCGCAGAATACAACTGAGAGGGAAGCATGAGTCAGTTTTTTTATATCCATCCGGATAACCCGCAGGCGCGTCTGATTAACCAGGCGGTCGAAATTGTGCGTAAGGGCGGCGTTATCGTCTACCCAACCGACTCCGGCTACGCGCTGGGCTGCAAAATTGAAGATAAAGGCGCGATGGAGCGTATCTGCCGCATTCGTCAACTGCCGGACGGCCACAACTTTACGCTGATGTGTCGCGATCTGTCCGAGCTGTCGACCTATTCCTACGTCGACAACGTGGCGTTTCGCCTGATGAAAAACAACACGCCGGGTAACTACACTTTTATCCTGAAAGGGACGAAAGAGGTACCGCGTCGGCTGTTGCAGGAGAAGCGTAAAACCATCGGGATGCGCGTGCCGTCCAACCCGATCGCGCAGGCGCTGCTCGAAACCTTAGGCGAGCCGATGCTCTCTACCTCGCTGATGCTGCCAGGCAGTGAGTTTACCGAGTCTGATCCGGAAGAGATTAAAGATCGCCTCGAGAAAGTGGTCGATCTGATCATTCACGGTGGCTATCTCGGACAGCAGCCGACTACGGTTATCGACCTTACCGAAGATGCACCGGTGGTGGTGCGTGAAGGCGTGGGGGACGTTAAACCGTTCCTGTAATGCTTCTTATAACCCGGCGCCCGCCGGGTTATTGCTATTTCAAGGCCGCAATCTGCGCCAGCATCCACTGCTGTGCTTTTGCCTGTCCGTTGGATGGGCGGTAATAGACTTTTAGCGTATACGGTGGAATAGAGAATGGCGGTGCGTGTAGCGCCAGCTGGCGGGTATCAAACAGTTGATGCACACCACGGCGCGGTAGGGTAATCGCCAGATCGGTTCGACTGACGATGAACGGCGCCGACATAACGCTTGGCAGCTCTACCACCGTATTGCGGCTGACGTGGCGTGATAGCAGGTAGCTGTCAATCGGACGGTGGTGCTCGTTCCATGGGCTAACGACCACGTGACCGAGCTGGAGATACGTTTCTGGGGTCAGCGTCTCTCCCGCCAGCGGATGCCCTTTACGCACCGCAACAACATAATCATCGGTAAACAGCGCCAGCGACGCCAGGCCGTGGCGCGGTTGAACTTTTTCCTCTTCAAATCCCACCGCGAAATTAACGCGCCCTGCGAGTAAGTCTTCCAGCGCATCATATTCCCGTGAATAGATGATACGGACACGAATTCCCGGTGCAGCGGCCTGCAGGCGGGCAATCAGTTCGGGAAAGAAAACGGCGGCGGTATAATCGGTAGCCGCAAAGGTAAAGGTCTGAGTGCTGGTGGCGGGATCGAAGCTGTCGACTTTCCCCAATTCCCCATTGAGCGTTTCCAACGCACGGGAGATCGCGGGAAAAAGCGCGTCGGCTCTTGGCGTGGGCTGCATCTGGCTGTCCTGGCGGACGAAGAGCGGATCCTCTAACGCAACACGCAAACGCGCGAGCGCATGGCTAAAAGCCGATGGGCTGATGGCGAGCTCGCTGGCGGCTTCCGTCACGCTGCCAAGCCGGTAAAGCGCGTCGAACACCAGCAGCAGATTAAGATCGAGCAGGCGAAGATTATGATGCATGATATTCAGTTTAGTAGTGAAAAGAATGCAGCGTGTTCATATCATGTTAGCGCTAAAATAGCGACTTCTTATCGGAGTGCGTTAATCAGGAGGCATTGTGTCACACGTGACTTTTCGTCAGGCGACCGCGGCGGATATTGACCGCTGTTATGAAATCGAATCGGCGGCCTATCCGGCCGACGAGGCGGCAACCCGGGAAAAAATCGCCATACGTATCGCCCGCTATCCACAGGGCTTTTTGTGTATGGAGCAGCGCGGAGAAGTGATCGGCTTTATTAATGCCGGCTGCGCCTGGGAGGTGGTGATGTCGGATGAGGCTTTTAAAGAGCTGGTCGGCCACGATCCGGCGGCACCCAATGCGGTCATTATGTCCGTTGTGCTGCATCCGGATTATCAGGGCCAGGGGCTGTCGACGCAAATGATGCAGGCCTTTATCGCCCACTTGCGTCAGCAGGGAAAAACGGCCATTTATCTGATGTGTAAAGCCCAGTACCTGGAGATGTATAAGCGTTTTGGCTATCAATTCCTTAAGCGCTCCGATTCGACCCACGGTGGCGAAGAGTGGTTCGAGATGATGCAAACCCTGTAGCGGGCGGCGACGCTTTTGCTTCATTCAGACGCTATCATGTCGCGCGCGGTAGAAAAGGGCAGGAACAAGCTGCCCATTTCTTCTAAAATTCGTGTAGTATGTGCGGTCACCATTCTGGGCGGGTAGCCTGCGCTGTTGTAAAGCGCCGCTGCCGGCCTGTTTATGCGGCCCGGTGTATACTTCCCGCGCGGCTAATGAAGTCTCTAAGACGCCTGTGAAGGCGACACCTGAAGGAAGCTCAATGAGCGATAAAAGCGAAAAACTGCAAAAAGTGCTGGCACGCGCTGGCCACGGCTCCCGTCGTGAAATTGAAACGATTATTGAAGCGGGCCGCGTGAGCGTCGACGGCAAAATCGCCAAGCTGGGCGATCGCGTTGAAGTCATCCCTGGTCTCAAAATTCGTATCGACGGGCATCTGATCTCCGTTAAAGAATCCGTAGAACAAATTTGTCGCGTTCTGGCTTATTACAAGCCGGAAGGTGAACTGTGTACGCGTAACGATCCGGAAGGGCGTCCGACCGTGTTCGATCGCCTGCCTAAACTGCGTGGCGCACGCTGGATTGCCGTGGGGCGTCTGGACGTCAACACCTGTGGTCTGCTGCTGTTTACTACCGACGGTGAGCTGGCTAATCGCCTGATGCACCCAAGCCGTGAAGTTGAACGTGAGTACGCGGTACGTGTGTTCGGTGAGGTCGATGACAATAAGGTGCGTCAGCTTTCCCGCGGCGTGCAGTTGGAAGATGGCCCGGCGGCGTTCAAAACCATTAAATTCAGCGGTGGTGAAGGTATCAACCAGTGGTACAACGTGACCCTGACTGAAGGCCGTAACCGTGAAGTACGCCGCCTGTGGGAAGCCGTTGGCGTGCAGGTTAGCCGACTGATTCGCGTCCGCTACGGCGACATTCCGCTGCCGAAAGGCCTGCCGCGCGGCGGCTGGACCGAGCTGGATTTGGCGCAGACCAACTATCTGCGTGAGCTGGTTGAACTGCCGGCAGAAACGTCCTCAAAAGTGGCGGTGGAAAAAGACCGTCGCCGTATGAAGGCCAACCAGATTCGTCGCGCCGTGAAGCGCCATGCGACCACCGGCAATAGCGGTAACGGCGGCAACCGTCGTTCCAGCACGCGTAACAACCCGAAAGGGTAATGACGTAGGTTCCGGCGGGCGTCCGCCGGAACCATCTTCTCGTTTTCATTCTCTCCTGTGATTGCATTCACACTTCTGTATAAAGACAAAAAACAGGAATTCCCCAGACAAAGAACGCAAAGTGATAAAATAACCCCCGCCATATACTGTCGCTACAGATTACTTAAACAGGTAGCCCGAAATGGAAACAACCCAAAAACTCTCGGCAAGCTATGTGGTTATCGGCGTAAAAGAAAAAATTGGCTATGGCTTTGGCGATTTTGCCTCTAATTTATCCTTCGGTTTTGTTTCGCTCTTTTTATTATTTTTCTATACCAACATCTACGGCATTAGCGCCGTTCAGGCGAGCCTGATATTTGTGATTGCGCGGGTGGTTGACGCCATTTTCAATATTCTGATTGGCTTTGCGATTGATAAAACCCACAGCCGTTACGGCAAGCTTCGCCCCTGGTTATTATATGGTTCAATCCCCCTTGGGTTATTAACCGTACTCTGCTTTCTGCCGTTTGGCGGTGAGGTGAAATTCTGGTTTGCGCTGTGCTCGTATACCCTTTATTGCCTGGCGTATACCGCCGTCAATACGCCGTATTCGGCCATGACTAACCGCTTAACGCAGCATGAATCCTCGCGTTCATCGCTGTCCGTATATCGCTTCGTGCTGGCGATTGTCGGCTATCTGATTGTATCAACGACTGCAGATATTCTGATTTCTCCGTTTGATGACAAGCAAATGGGCTACGTTTTTGCCGTTTCCTGTTTTGCGCTGCTGGCGACGTTTTTGTTCCTAGCCTGCTTTGGCATGACCAAAGAGCGCGTGGGGGCAGAGGAAGATACGCCCGCGCCAACGCTGCGTGAAATGTTCCGTGCGGTAATGGGGAATGCGCCGTTGATTAACCTGTCTCTGTTTACCGTCTTTTTCTATATTGCCTATACGGTCTGGATGGCGATTGCTATCTACTTTATTAAATACATTATTGGTAATGAAGGTTTTACCTCCTCTTTCTTTATGATCCAGTCTGCGGCCTATATTTTGGGGACCGTCATTTCTGAGAAAGTCATCGCCGTCATGGGCAAAAAGAAAATGACCCTGGTGGCGCTGCTGATAGGCGTACTGGGGATGCTCATGCAGTATTTTGTTGCCGGTCATAATATCTGGCTGATTATGACCGGCGTCTGTTTATTCAGTATTACGCTAGGCATGGGATTCGTCGCCATGTGGTCAATGATTGCCGATACCGTTGAGTATGCTGAATGGCACCATGGCGTGCGTACGGAAGGCGCCATATACGGTTTCTTCAATTTCATCACCAAAATTGCCATGGCTATCGGCGGCGGCTGTGCCGGATGGATGCTCGATTACTACCACTACGATGCGGCTAACGTGAGCGCCAGCGCGCTGGCGGGAATCAATATTCTGATGACGCTGTTCCCCGGCGCGATGTTTGCGATCGGTGCCATCTTTGTGGCCAGTTACGCGCTGGATGAGAAAACCTATCGCGACATCGTACAAAAAATCAGCCTGCGTAAGCAGAATGCGCTTTAACCTCAGGGAGTCAGAGAAATGAATCGTGATTTTACCAGCATCATTACGGCAATGAGCGCCGAAGAGAAAGTTGCGCTGCTTACCGGAAGCGGCCTGTGGCGCACGGCGAACCTGCCACAGCATGGCATCCGCGACATTGTGATGACCGACGGCACCTATGGCGTGCGCTACAGCAGTGCGCAGATAGACGGTAGCGAGAAGTGGAGCATGGATGACTTCATCTCCGTCATCACGCAAACCGCCAATCAGGCCAGCGCTGAATAATCGGCCGCGAAAGGGGGCAGTGAGGCTCTGTTTAGCGCGTCACTGCCGGCAACCTGCTTCCCGAACGGCTCCAGTCTGGCCTGTAGCTGGGACAGTGAACTGGTCTACCAAATGGGGCAGGCGCTTGGGCGTGAGTGCCAGCATATGGGTGTCGGCATTCTGCTTGGGCCGGGGATCAATATTCGCCGTACGCCGCTGGCCGGGCGCGGTTATGAATATTATGCCGAAGACCCGGTTGTAAGCGGCGATATTGCCGCCGCGCTGATTAACGGCCTGCAGGATGAGGGGGTGGGGGCAAGCCTCAAGCACTTTGCTGCCAACAACTCGGAATACCGTCGTACCGAGATGGATTCGATTATTGAAGATCGCGCGCTGCGTGAAATCTATCTCGCGGGGTTCCAGCGGGCGATTGCGAAGTCGCAGCCGTGGACGGTGATGTCCTCCTATAACCGCCTCAACGGCGTGCAAACCTCTCAGGACCCGTTCCTGCTGACGCAGGTGCTGCGTGAAGAGTGGGGATACGACGGTCTGGTGATGTCTGATTGGTACGGCGTGAAAGATCGCCCGGCGTCGCTGCTGGCGGGCAACGATCTGGCCATGCCGGAAACGCGTCGCGATAAACAGACGCTGCTGGCGGCCATTGAGGAAGGGACTGTACCGATGGCGGTGGTGGATCGAGCCTGTCTGCGAATGCTGACGCTACTGGATAAAGTACATCGTCACCGGCGGCCTGACGTGCAGGCAGACTTCCCTGCACATCACGCGCTGTCTCAACAATTGGCTGCTGAATCCATTGTATTGTTGAAAAATGAACACGATCTTCTGCCGCTGCGTGCGGAAAAAACGCGACGTATTGCCGTTCTGGGCAAGCCCGCGCAGGAGCCGGTTATTCAAGGTTCAGGCTGTGCAACCACGGTACCGTACCTGCTTGACCGCCCGCTGGACGAAATTTTTGACCTCGCCGGGGACGATTTCAGCGTGAGCTGGGCGGTAGGGGCACCGGATGATGTCCACAGTGACGAAGCCGCGCTAGCGCAGGCGAAAGCGGTGGCCCAGGAAGCTGACGTCGCGGTGATTTTTGTCAGCACGGCCGTCGGTGAGGACGGTGAAAACGGCGATCGCCAGGATCTGAATATTCTCGCCGTGCATGAGCGGTTGATCCGCGAAGTCGCCTCGGTACAGCCTAATGTCGTGGTGGTGCTGGCTAACAGCGATGCGGTCGTGATGCCGTGGCTGGGGGAATGTAAGGCGCTACTGGAGACGTTCTTCGCCGGGCAGGGCATGGGGCGCGCGGTGGCCGAGATCCTCTTCGGTTTGCGTAACCCCAGCGGTAAGCTGACGGTGACGGTGCCAAATACGCTGGAAGAGACGCCCGCCTGGCTGCATTACCCGGGGGAAAACCTGCGCCATCACTACGGCGAAGGGCTGTTTGTTGGCTACCGCTACTATGATAAACGCCGCCTGACGCCGCTGTTCCCGTTCGGGTTCGGCTTAAGCTACACGCAATTTACCTACGCGAATTTGACCCTGGAGGCCACTCGGTTAGGGGCGGAGGACACGCTGGCGGTATCATTTGATTTGAGCAACGTGGGCCAGATTGACGGTAAAGAAGTCGTTCAGCTTTACGTCAGCGCGCCGCAGGGCGAGCTGATTCGTGAAGTCCGTGCCCTGAAAGCTTTTGATAAAATTGCGTTGGCGGCCGGGGAAACGCGGCGGGTAACGCTGAGGCTGCCGGTTGCGGAGCTGGCTTGCTATCATCCGGGGCTGGCAGATTGGCTGGTAACCCCGGGGACATGGCAGGTCCAGATTGGCGGCTCTTCCCGTGACCTGCCGTTGCAGGCGGAATTTACCGTTGACTGCCCGGCTCGCCATGTTCCGTTGCGCGACGATAACTCGCTGCAGCAGCTGATTCAGCAGCCGGAAGCGTTTGCCCGCGTGGTGCAGCTGATTAGCGATAAAAGCCATCTGCCTGCGGATCGGGTGCGGGAAAAGCTGATTCGCCTGGCCCCGGATCTGTTTTGCGGCCTGCTGATTGCATTGACGGAGTTCCTTGCGCTGGATATTGAGCGCGATGAGCTGAATGCAGTACTGGCAGGGCGGCCTTACCCGTAAGTACACAGGAGAGCGCGCGTGTTTCCTTTTTCAGTCACTCACCCGGGCCCGGTGGTACAAACCGGGCGGCAGACGGCCCACAGCGGCTATGAGCTGATTGCCTTCGACGCCGAGAAGCTGAACGTATTTGCCGCGGAGGTTCGCTACTGCGAACCCCACTGGCATCTTGCGCCGGAGCTTATCACCGTCCTCAGCGGCCGTTTTTCATTGACGGTTGGTCAGCGCAATGTGGAACTCGGGCAGGGGGAGATGCTGTACATCAATGCGGAAGAGGTACACGCGCTGAGTGCGCTAGAGGACGGGAGTCAACTGGTGACCGTCCAGTTTTCCCCCGGACTTTTTGATGAGCTGCACCCGGCGCCGGTACTGGACTGGCGGACATCTCGCCAGGCGCCGACTGACGCAGCTCGGCAGGTGTTTCAGCGGCTCATCGCGCTGCTGGCGCAGATTATTGATGAACGTGCGCCGTTTCAGCGCATCGCGGCAATTTACCTGTTGCTGGATGCATTAGTTGCCGGCGGCAAACCTACCCAGCGGGCGGAAAGTACGCTGCGGGAAGAGGCGATGATAAAAGAAGGCATTGACTACATTAACCAGCATTTCGACCGGCCGTTGACGCTTAGCGATGTCGCCCACCATAGCGGCATGAGCTACTCGTGGTTTTCCAGGCTGTTTAAAAAGGTCAGTCGACACAATTTTAAAGAGTATCTGACGCTGGTGCGGCTCAACAAAGCCCGCACGCTGCTGCGTGATACGCGAACGCCGATTACGGAAATCAGCCACAGCTGCGGTTTTCAGGAGCATAAATCGCTCATCGCCGCGTTTAATAAATACTGTGGCCTAACGCCGACCGAATACCGAAAGCGCTTTATTTCGCGTCAGAATCTGGCGGAGAGTACCCTGGCACAGGGGGAAGATTGCCTGTGCCTGCCGCTCAACCGCGCGTTGCTCGACAGGCTCACGCTGCTTAGTAATCGATGCCAATCTGCGCCTTGATTCCGGCTTCGAACGCGTGTTTTACCGGGCGCAGTTCGCTGACCGTATCGGCATAGTCGAGGATGTCACGGTGACAGCCGCGACCGGTGATGATGACCGTCTGGTGATGCGGGCGGCTTTTCAGCGCGGTTAACACCTCTTCCAGCGGCAGATAATCATAGGCCACCATATAGGTCAGCTCGTCGAGCACCACCATATCCAGGCTATCGTCGGCCAGCATTCGTTTGGCATGCTGCCAGACTTCAAGGCAGGCCGCCGTATCGCTTTCGCGGTTCTGCGTATCCCACGTAAAGCCGGTCGCCATCACCTGAAACTCAACGCCTAGCGGCTCAAGCAGGTTGCGTTCGCCGTTAGGCCACGTGCCTTTAATAAACTGAATCACGCCGACGTTATGGCCGTGGCCCACAGCTCGGGTGGCGGTGCCGAAGGCGGCGGTGGTTTTACCTTTACCGTTGCCGGTAAAGACGATCACGATCCCCCGGCTATCCTGGGCGGCGGCGACGCGGGCGGCCACGCGCTCTTTTACGCGCTGCTGGCGTTCACGGTAACGTTCATCACTCATTGGGCAATTCCTGGTTTACGCCCTGGCTGGGCATCAAAAGTCATACCGGTTTTCCGCCGGCTATCGTCGCCCATCAGCCACAGGTAAAGCGGCATAATATCGGCAGGGGTTTTTAACTTCATTGCATCTTCCGTCGGGAACGCACTGGCGCGCATTTTAGTGCGCGTGCCGCCCGGGTTAATGCAGTTTACGCGCAGATGGCGGCTTTGGTACTCCTCGGCCAGCACCTGCATCATACCTTCGGTGGCGAATTTAGACACCGCGTAGGCCCCCCAGTTAGCGCGGCCCTCGCGCCCGACGCTGGAGGAAGTGAAGACCAGTGAACCGGCTTCAGATTCCAGCAGCAGCGGCAACAGTGCCTGGGTGAGCATAAAGGTGCCATTGACGTTCACCTGCATCACCTGCTGCCAGACCTGCGGATCCTGCTCGGCCATCGGGACCACGTCGCCCAATAGCCCGGCGTTGTGCAGCACGCCGTCAAGGCGCGGGGAGTGCAAACGGATTCGCTGCGCAAGCTGCTGGCAGTCCTGCGGGGTGCAGGTTAACAAATCCAGCGTGTAAATGTGGGCAGGCAATTCGCTGATTTTGCTGATTTCCTGCGCAACTGAACGCAATTTTTCTTCGCTGCGGCCCAGTAAAATGACGCTGGCGCCGTAGCGCGCGTAGGTGATTGCGGCTTCCCGACCGATGCCGTCGCTGGCACCGGTGACCAGAATGATACGGTTTTGCAACAAGTCGAGCTGGGGTTGATAGTGCACGGTTGCTCCTCTATGGCCCTTGCTGACCATATTTTATGTACTTTTCATGGCTTTTGGGCTTTATGCCTGAATCTGCTCGCTATTTCAATCAGCGAGCCGGAGATACAACGTCTGATTAACAATTTGCAATGATTTCATTTGCAAAAAAGTCATCTGGAAGCCGCCTCGAAGGCTGATACTCGGGCCGAGACGCGCCGGGCTCGGTGTTGTACACTGAGCGACAGAATATGTGATTTTTGTACAAGGTGGATGTGTGGAATTACTTTTTCAGTATGGTCTGTTTCTGGCGAAAATCGTCACCGTTGTCGTTGCCATCGCCGTGGTGGCGGTGCTGATTGTTAATCTGACGTCGCGTAAGCGGCAGCGCGGCGAGCTGCGGATCACCAACTTAAGCGAGCAGCACAAGGACATGCAGGAAGACTTAGCCGTGGCGCTGCTTGATGGCCCGCAGCAGAAGCTGTGGCAGAAAGCGCAGAAGAAAAAGCTGAAGCAGGAGGCGAAAGCCGCGAAGGCGAAGGCTAAACAGGGTGAGTCGTCAACATCCAGCAAGCCGCGCGCCTGGGTTCTGGATTTTAAAGGCAGCATGGACGCTCACGAAGTGGCCTCGCTGCGCGAAGAGATTACCGCCGTATTGACGGTTGCGACTCCGCAAGATCAGGTGGTGCTGCGTCTTGAAAGTCCTGGAGGGGTGGTGCACGGCTATGGTCTGGCGGCTTCCCAGCTACAGCGTATCCGCGATAAGCAAATCCCACTGACGGTGGCGGTGGATAAAGTCGCCGCCAGCGGCGGCTACATGATGGCCTGCGTGGCGAACAAAATTGTTGCGGCGCCGTTTGCGATCCTCGGTTCCATTGGCGTGGTGGCGCAGATCCCGAACCTGAACCGTTTTCTGAAAAATAAAGACATCGACGTAGAGCTGCATACCGCCGGCCAGTATAAGCGCACGCTGACTCTGCTGGGCGAGAACACCGAAGAAGGGCGACAGAAGTTCCGCGAAGAGCTCAACGAAACCCACCACTTATTTAAAGACTTCGTGAAAGCGATGCGTCCGTCGCTGGACATCGAACAGGTTGCCACCGGTGAACACTGGTACGGTTCGCTGGCGCAGGAAAAAGGGCTGGTGGATGAAGTGGGCACCAGCGATGAGCTGCTGCTGGGGCTGATGGCCGACCATGAAGTGGTGAACGTGCGCTACACTCAGCGTAAAAAAATGATGGATCGCTTTACCGGCAGTGCTGCAGAAAGCGCCGATCGTCTGATGATGCGCTGGTGGCAGCGTGGGCAGAAGCCGATGCTGTAAGAGGCCTCCGTCTGAAATGACGACGCCCGGTAAACATCGTTTACCGGGCGTTTTTGTTGGGGCTTAGGCCAGGGCCTTACGCTCAGTCAACCAGGTGATACTTTTCAGATAGCTCGTGGGCGAGATACTTGAACATATTAAACACGGCTGTGCTTTTCGGCGTCGGCAGGCCTTGTTCATCCAGGAAGTACTCTCCGCTGAAAACCAGCACGCCGTTACGCTGTTCAACGCCCGTTGCTTCAATTCCGGCCAGGGTATCTTCGTGTTCGCGGATAAGGCGATTGGCTTCAATCAGCAGCGTCTGACGATCGATAGGTTGGCTATTCTTTGACATATTCAACTCCTCAACATTCTCGCGCTAGTGTACGCCGGGAGGATGCTGTGGGCAAATATTCCCGACGTTTACCAGGGGCAATCATTTTATCGCAAAGTTGGCACGAATGGTGTTTGCATGCTAATAAAGTTGCGTAACGAATTTTATCAGGTACAGTGTGACGCTTTCGGCAATCTGGCAGCAGATTTGCTTGACATTCGACCAAATATTCTTCGTGCTATAGCACCTGACGAAAAAAAGTCTGTAAACTCAGCCGCCTGGCCGCTTGCCTCAAAAGCCGGTCAGTAAAGGGTTGATATCCATTGGCGTTGCCGCAACATACAAGGTTTGTCGCCAGTGGGATGTGGAACATGTGCGATGTATTCCTGGAAGAATCAAATTAGGTAAAGGTGAATATGGGTAAAGCTCTCGTTATCGTTGAGTCCCCGGCAAAAGCCAAAACGATCAATAAGTATCTGGGTAATGACTACGTGGTTAAGTCCAGCGTCGGTCATATCCGCGATTTGCCGACAAGTGGCTCAGCCGCCAAAAAGAGCGCTGACTCTACCTCCACCAAAACGGCCAAAAAGCCTAAAAAGGATGAACGAGGCGCGCTGGTTAACCGCATGGGCGTCGACCCATGGCATGACTGGGCGGCACACTATGAAGTGCTGCCAGGCAAAGAAAAGGTAGTTTCGGAACTCAAACAGCTGGCGGAAAAAGCCGACCACATCTATCTCGCAACCGACCTTGACCGCGAAGGGGAGGCCATTGCATGGCACCTGCGGGAAGTGATCGGTGGAGATGAAACGCGCTACAGCCGCGTGGTGTTTAACGAAATTACCAAGAATGCGATTCGTCAGGCTTTCGAAAAGCCGGGCGAACTGAATATCGACCGTGTTAACGCCCAGCAGGCGCGTCGCTTTATGGACCGCGTTGTGGGTTATATGGTCTCGCCGCTGCTGTGGAAAAAGATCGCCCGTGGTTTATCCGCCGGTCGCGTACAGTCCGTTGCGGTGCGCCTGGTCGTAGAGCGCGAGCGCGAAATTAAAGCCTTCGTTCCAGAAGAGTTCTGGGAAGTTGACGCCAGCACCACCACGCCGAGCGGCGATGCGCTGGCGCTGGAGGTAACCCATCAGGGTGACAAGCCGTTCCGTCCGGTAAACCGTGACGAAACCATGGCGGCGGTCAGCCTGCTGGAAAAAGCCAGCTATAGCGTGCTGGAACGTGAAGATAAGCCGACCAGCAGCAAGCCGGGTGCGCCGTTTATTACCTCCACGTTGCAGCAGGCGGCAAGCACCCGTCTGGGCTTTGGCGTGAAGAAAACCATGATGATGGCGCAGCGCCTGTATGAAGCGGGCTACATCACCTACATGCGTACCGACTCAACCAACCTGAGTCAGGATGCGGTCAACATGGTTCGCGACTATATCGGCGATAACTTCGGTAAAAAATATTTGCCGGAGAACCCGAACCAGTACGCCAGCAAAGAGAACTCGCAGGAAGCGCACGAAGCGATTCGTCCTTCCGACGTTTCCGTTCAGGCGGAAGCGCTGAAAGACATGGAAGCGGACGCGCAGAAGCTGTATCAGCTGATCTGGCGCCAGTTCGTGGCCTGTCAGATGACGCCGGCACAGTATGACTCCACCACGCTGACCGTGAAGGCCGGGGATTTCAAACTCAAAGCGCGCGGTCGTACGCTGCGCTTCGACGGCTGGACTAAAGTGATGCCAGCGCTGCGTAAAGGCGATGAAGACCGCACGCTGCCGATGGTCAACCAGGGCGATAAACTGAGCCTGGTTGAACTGACCCCTGCGCAGCACTTCACCAAACCGCCTGCGCGCTTTAGCGAAGCATCGCTGGTGAAAGAGCTGGAAAAACGCGGAATTGGCCGTCCGTCTACCTATGCGTCGATCATTTCGACCATTCAGGACCGCGGCTACGTGCGTACCGAAAACCGTCGTTTCTACGCGGAAAAAATGGGCGAGATCGTCACCGATCGTCTGGAAGAGAACTTCCGCGAGCTGATGAACTACGACTTTACCGCGCAGATGGAAGACCACCTCGACCGCGTGGCGAACCATGAAGCCGAGTGGAAGCAGGTGCTGGATCTGTTCTTTGGTGATTTCACCAAGCAGCTCGAAAAAGCTGAGAAGCCGCCAGAAGAGGGCGGCATGCAGCCGAACGAGATGGTACTGACCAGCATCGACTGCCCGACCTGTGGCCGTAAGATGGGGATTCGTACCGCCAGCACCGGTGTGTTCCTCGGCTGTTCCGGCTACGCGCTGTCGCCGAAAGAACGCTGCAAAACCACCATTAACCTGGTGCCGGAAAACGAAGTCCTCAACGTGCTGGAAGGCGACGATGCCGAAACCAACGCGCTGCGCGCCAAACGTCGCTGCCAGAAATGCGGCACGGCGATGGACAGCTACCTGATCGATCCGAAGCGTAAGCTGCACGTTTGTGGTAACAACCCGACCTGCGACGGCTACGAGATTGAAGAAGGCGAGTTCCGCATCAAGGGCTATGACGGTCCGATCGTCGAGTGTGAAAAATGTGGTTCTGAGATGCACCTGAAAATGGGGCGTTTCGGTAAGTACATGGCCTGCACCAATGACGAATGTAAGAACACGCGTAAAATTCTGCGTAACGGTGAAGTGGCGCCGCCGAAGGAAGATCCGGTGCCGCTGCCGGAGCTGCCGTGCGAGAAGTCTGACGCCTATTTCGTGCTGCGTGATGGCGCCGCTGGGGTATTCCTGGCCGCTAACACCTTCCCGAAATCACGTGAAACTCGCGCGCCGCTGGTGGAAGAACTGTTCCGCTTCCGCGACCGTCTGCCGGAGAAACTGCGCTACCTGGCCGACGCGCCGCAGCAGGATCCCGCGGGCAACAAAACGATGGTGCGTTTCAGCCGTAAAACCAAACAGCAGTACGTTGCCTCTGAAAAAGACGGCAAAGCGACGGGCTGGTCAGCGTTCTTCGTTGACGGTAAATGGGTCGAAGCGAAAAAGTAACGTTTTTCATCAAAACATCACAAAGGGCCGCATTGCGGCCCTTTTTTATAACCTCGTTATTATTTTTTGTTTCCATCTATACACACTTGCTATAAATGATATAGTGGTTATAGCCGATGCATTTCTTATGATTAAATCGTCTTTATGATCGATTTCTGAGTACAGACTGGATACAACCGCATGAAATTACAGCAGCTCCGCTATATCGTTGAGGTGGTAAACCATAACCTCAACGTCTCCTCTACCGCAGAAGGGTTATACACTTCACAGCCGGGTATCAGTAAGCAGGTCAGAATGCTGGAGGACGAGCTGGGTATTCAGATTTTCGCCCGTAGCGGTAAACATCTGACGCAGGTTACCCCCGCTGGACAGGAAATTATCCGCATTGCGCGAGAGGTGCTGTCGAAGGTTGACGCCATCAAGTCGGTTGCCGGGGAGCACACCTGGCCGGATAAAGGCTCGCTGTACGTGGCGACAACCCATACGCAGGCGCGCTATGCGCTGCCGGGCGTGATTAAAGGCTTCATTGAGCGCTATCCGCGCGTGTCCCTGCACATGCACCAGGGGTCGCCGACTCAGATTGCCGAGGCGGTCTCTAAGGGGAACGCTGACTTTGCTATTGCTACCGAAGCGCTGCATCTTTATGACGATTTAGTTATGCTGCCGTGCTATCACTGGAACCGTTCTATCGTGGTGACGCCGGAGCATCCGCTGGCGTCGAAAACGTCGGTCACCATTGAAGAGCTGGCGCAGTACCCGCTGGTCACTTACACCTTCGGCTTTACCGGCCGCTCTGAGCTGGATACGGCATTTAACCGTGCGGGCCTGACGCCGCGCATCGTCTTCACCGCTACCGATGCGGACGTGATTAAAACCTACGTGCGTCTGGGGCTCGGGGTGGGGGTGATTGCCAGCATGGCGGTCGATCCGATTTCCGACCCCGATCTGGTGAAGCTCGATGCGGACGGTATTTTCAGCCACAGCACCACTAAGATAGGTTTCCGTCGCAGCACCTTCCTGCGTAGTTATATGTATGATTTTATTCAGCGTTTCGCCCCACATCTGACCCGAGATGTAGTGGATACAGCGGTTGCGCTGCGCTCGAATGAAGATATCGAGGCCATGTTTAAAGATATTAAGCTGCCTGAGAAGTAATCCGTAATGATTATCCGCCTTCAGCCCTTGAAGGCGGAAATGCTTATAATACTCCCCAATAATCCCCTGTTTTTTATGCTGTCATCCTGCAATTTCAAGAAGTAAGAATTGTTTCTATTAGCCATTTAGCCACAAAAGTAGAAATAAATTTAAGGTAAGGCAAACTTCTTCGCGTAAATAACCCATGGCTGTCAAAAGATTAAATAAATCTCCGCCGCGGGTTCGTAAAATCGCTGGATCTTTGCTTAAAATTTACTTAGGATTTATCTCAATGATGATTAGTTGTAACAATTAATTGGTGTGAAAGTGATAAGTAATATCGATTGTGAGAGGGCGGTAATGGCGTCAGAAAATAAAGCATCAGGCGTGAAACGTAAAGCCTGGCTGAGCGTGTTCCTCGGGTCTGCGCTGTTCTGGATTGTCATTGCGCTGCTGATCTGGAAATTCTGGGGCTGACATGCTGGCGTCCGAACGCGTTAAGCCGAAGAAACCTCGCGCCCCGTTGGTAGAGAAGCCGGCCCGCGATGATGAGAATAAGGTTAAGCTCCCTGAAGAATGGAAACTGACGCCGGAGCAAAAGGAATTTATCGAACTCTTCAATCAGGATGAGAATAAGAAACAATAACAATATAGCTGTTTTGCCGCCGTCCGATCCCTCCTGTTTACCAGCCTGCTATTCCCCTTAGCTATTTATTACGTCCCATCGCTGTCCCTGAATAAGGCGTTGATCGCATTTGTCATTCCGAGCCCTTTTCCGGCGTGTTCGGGCCTGTGTGTTATCTTTAATAAGGACCCTAAGGAGTGTCTGAGTACCGCAATTCCCGCCATTTAAGGAGGAGCTATGTCGTCAACCCTACGAGAGGCCTGCAAGGAAACGCTACAGGTCGATAATAAAACGTACCACTACTACAGTTTAGCGCGCGCCGCTGAAGCCTTGGGCGATCTCTCCCGCCTGCCCAAATCACTCAAAGTCTTACTTGAAAACCTGCTGCGCTGGCAGGATGGCGACTCGGTTACCGCGCAGGATATTCAGGCGCTGGCCGGCTGGCTTCATGGTGCCCATGCGGACAGAGAAATTGCCTATCGCCCTGCGCGCGTGCTGATGCAGGATTTCACCGGCGTACCGGCGGTGGTGGACCTGGCCGCCATGCGTGAAGCGGTAAAACGGCTGGGCGGCGATACCCACAAGGTTAACCCGCTGTCGCCGGTCGACCTGGTGATTGACCACTCGGTGACGGTGGACCGCTTTGGCGATGATGAGGCGTTTGATGACAACGTCCGCCTCGAAATGGCGCGTAACCACGAACGTTATACCTTTTTGCGCTGGGGGCAGCAGGCCTTCAGCCGCTTCCGCGTCGTGCCGCCGGGCACCGGTATTTGCCACCAGGTCAACCTTGAGTACCTTGGCCAGGCGGTGTGGAGCGAACAGCAGGGCAATGAATGGGTTGCCTATCCCGACACGCTGGTCGGCACCGACTCGCATACCACGATGATTAATGGTCTGGGTGTTCTGGGCTGGGGCGTCGGGGGTATTGAAGCCGAAGCGGCGATGCTGGGGCAGCCGGTCTCCATGCTGATACCTGACGTGGTGGGCTTTAAGCTGACCGGTAAGCTGCGTGAAGGCATTACGGCCACCGACCTGGTCCTGACCGTTACTCAGATGCTGCGTCAGCTTGGCGTCGTGGGTAAATTTGTCGAATTTTACGGCGATGGGCTCGACGCTTTGCCGCTGGCAGACCGTGCCACGATTGCCAATATGGCGCCGGAGTACGGTGCAACCTGTGGTTTTTTCCCGGTTGATGAGGTTACCCTTGGCTATATGCGGTTGAGCGGGCGTAGCGACGCGCAGGTCGCGCTGGTAGAAGCCTACGCCAAAGCGCAGGGGATGTGGCGACAGAGCGGAGACGAACCGGTATTCAGTCAGACGCTGGCGTTGGATATGGGCACTGTCGAAGCCAGCCTGGCTGGGCCGAAGCGCCCGCAGGACCGCGTTGCGCTGGGCAGCGTACCGAAAGCCTTTAGCGCAGCGACGGAGCTCGAGGTTAACGGCGCGCCGCGTGCGAAACCGGCCGTTGGCTTCACGCTCGATGGTAAACAGCATGCGTTGCCGGAAGGGGCGGTGGTGATTGCGGCCATCACGTCGTGTACCAACACGTCCAATCCCAGCGTGCTGATGGCCGCCGGGCTGTTGGCGAAAAACGCCGTCGCGCGCGGCCTGAAGCCCAAACCCTGGGTCAAGGCCTCGTTGGCACCGGGATCGAAGGTGGTGTCCGAATATCTGGATTACGCCGGGCTGACGCCGTATCTCGACCAGTTGGGCTTTAATCTTGTCGGCTATGGCTGTACAACCTGTATCGGCAACTCCGGCCCGCTACCGGAACCGATTGAGCACGCGATCAGGCAGGGCGACTTAACCGTTGGGGCGGTGCTCTCCGGTAACCGTAACTTTGAAGGGCGTATTCATCCGCTGGTGAAAACCAACTGGCTGGCTTCTCCGCCGCTGGTGGTGGCCTATGCGCTGGCGGGCACCATGACGGTTGATCTGACGCAGGAGCCGCTTGGGGAGGATAGCCTGGGTAACACGGTATATCTGAAGGATATCTGGCCGAGCAGCGCTGAGATTGCGCATGCGGTGCAGCAGGTGTCGACCGATATGTTCCATAAGGAGTATGCAGAAGTGTTCGCGGGGACGCCGGAGTGGAAGGCCATCAGCGTGCCTGCCTCTGATACCTATGGCTGGCAGGCGGATTCAACCTACATCCGGCTGTCGCCGTTCTTTGATGAGATGGGCGTAACGCCCGATCCGGTTGAGGATATCCACGGTGCTCGCGTGCTGGCCATGCTCGGCGATTCGGTAACGACCGACCATATCTCCCCTGCGGGCAGTATCAAGGCCGATAGCCCCGCTGGCCGCTATTTGCAGGAGAACGGCGTCGCCAGCCGCGACTTCAACTCCTACGGCTCACGCCGCGGTAACCATCTGGTCATGATGCGCGGGACGTTCGCCAACATCCGTATCCGCAATGAGATGGTGCCTGGCGTTGAAGGGGGAATGACGCGACTGCTGCCGGGCAACGACGTGATGTCTATCTATGACGCGGCCATGCAGTATCAGGCCCAGGGAACGCCGCTGGCGGTGATTGCCGGTAAAGAGTACGGCTCAGGATCCAGCCGCGACTGGGCGGCAAAGGGCCCGCGTCTGCTGGGCGTTCGGGTCGTTATTGCCGAATCGTTTGAACGTATTCACCGCTCGAATCTGATCGGTATGGGCATTCTGCCGCTGGAGTTCCCGCAGGGCGAAACGCGCAAAACGCTGCAGTTGACCGGCGAAGAGCGGATTGATATCGGCGGGTTACAGCAACTGAAGCCCGGCGCAACTATTCCGGTGCTGTTCACCCGCGCGGACGGTCAGCAGCAAACCGTGCTGTGCCGCTACCGAATTGATACGGCAACCGAGCTGACCTACTACCAGAACGACGGCATTTTGCATTATGTGATTCGCAATATGCTGCATTAAAAAAAGGGGGCCGGTGACGGCCCCCAAAACGGACGATTGCAAAAGGGAAAACGGACCCGGCATGTTGAACAGCATCATTAATGCGTTCATGCTCTACACCACTCGCGCTAAAACCGATTTATTAAACTTTCTTGCCAGATAGTCGATGCTCAACTCATCGTTGGCGTAATTATGATGTAAATAATTCAGCAAATAAATGATTGAGTCTTCTTTTACACGGTTATTAATAATCAGAGAAATATGACCGCGCTGCAAGAATATTGCCAGCTGTATTAATAACGTTTCGAGCATCAGGGGGCGGTGAGCGAGTTCATTAATCAACTCTTCATTTAATTGATTCGTGTAAAAGGCGCTGTGAACAAGAGTTTGATGGGTCGCCATAAACTGTTTTTCTGGCGCAAATTCGGCGAGGAGGGCGAGCAGCGGCGGTGTGAGAAAGGCCGGACGAATCAGAATATTCAGCAGCGACAGCTTTTCCACTTTCTCAAAGTAGTGCTCTTCATGCGGGGCCACCACGAACACGGAACCGCGGCTGATGGGCCAGGAAATCCCGTCAATGACGTGCATGCCGCTGCCGGAGGAAACGCAGACCATTTCATAGAAATCGTGAGCGTGCAGCGGGCAGATATCCTGATCGGCAATATGTTTAATCATCAATGAGGCGTTATCTGGGAAATAGGTCGCGTGGCGACGTAGTGTCATAGCCGGCACCTCCAGAAATATATTGTTTTTCAATAATACAACCTGATAAAGAAAAATGAAATGTTCTTTCATTAATCTGTGTGGCTTCACAGCTAATTTTTATTAGCTGCTATTTAATGCCGTGGCAAGACGGCTTTTTCGACCGTAAGGAGACAACCGCAGCATGTTTTTATATATTAGAGGAATCTATGAACGAAAATAAACTATTAGGTCTGGCATGGATCTCGCCCTACATAATAGGGTTACTGGTGTTTACCGCATTCCCCTTTGTATCATCGTTCCTATTGAGTTTTACTCAATACGATCTGATGAGCCCGCCGCAGTTTACCGGTATTGAAAACTACCGGTATATGCTGACGGAGGATGGTCTGTTCTGGAAGTCCCTTGGCGTGACCTTTGCATACGTTTTTGTCACGATTCCCCTCAAGCTCGCGTTTTCGCTGTGCATTGCCTTCGTGCTTAACTTTAAGCTGCGTGGCATCGGTTTTTTTCGCACGGCTTATTACATTCCCTCGATCCTCGGCAGTTCGGTCGCGATTGCGGTGCTGTGGCGAGCGCTGTTCGCCATTGATGGGCTGCTGAACAGCTTTATTGGCGTATTTGGCGTTGACCCGATTAACTGGCTTGGGGAGCCGCCTTTAGCGCTGCTCTCGGTCACGCTGCTGAGCGTATGGCAGTTTGGTTCGTCGATGGTGATCTTTCTCGCTGCATTACAAAACGTCCCGCAGTCGCAATATGAAGCGGCGATGATCGACGGTGCGACAAAATGGCAGATGTTTTTGAAAATCACTGTGCCGCTGATTACCCCGGTTATCTTCTTTAACTTCATTATGCAAACCAGCGGTGCCTTTCAGGAATTTACCGCGCCGTACGTTATCACCGGCGGCGGCCCAACGTATTACACCTACCTGTTCTCGCTGTACATCTATGATACCGCCTTTAAATACTTCGATATGGGCTATGGCGCTGCGCTAGCGTGGGTGCTGTTCCTGGTCGTGGCTACCTTCGCCTTACTTGCCTTTAAATCGTCGAAATACTGGGTGTTTTATTCTGCCGATAAGGGAGGCAAAAATGAGTGAACTGACCCACCAGACCCCTTCGGAAATGGCAGCCGCGCGCGAGGTTGCACGTACGCTGCGGCGTGAAAAGATCAGCCGCAACATCCGTTATACCATCCTGCTGCTGGTGGGGCTGCTGATGCTTTACCCGCTGGCGTGGATGTTCTCAGCCGCGTTTAAACCGAACCATGAAATCTTCACCACGCTGAGTCTGTGGCCTTCACACGCCACCTGGGACGGCTTTATTAACGGCTGGAAGACCGGTACGGAATATCACTTCGGTCATTACATGCTCAACACCTTCAAGTACGTGATCCCGAAAGTTATTCTGACCATTATCTCCTCGACCATCGTGGCCTACGGTTTTGCCCGTTTTGACATCCCAGGGAAGAAATTCTGGTTTGCAACCCTGATTGCCACCATGCTGCTGCCGAGCACCGTGCTGTTGATTCCTCAGTACCTGATGTTCCGCGAAATGGGCATGCTCAACAGCTATCTGCCGTTGTATCTGCCCACCGCATTCGCCACTCAGGGGTTCTTCGTCTTTATGCTGATTCAGTTCCTGCGCGGCGTGCCGCGTGACATGGAAGAAGCCGCGCAGATTGATGGCTGTAACTCCATTCAGGTGCTGTGGTATGTGCTGGTGCCGATTCTGAAGCCGGCGATCATCTCCGTGGCCCTGTTCCAGTTTATGTGGTCGATGAACGACTTTATCGGTCCGCTGATCTACGTCTACAGCGTGGATAAGTACCCGATCGCCCTGGCGTTGAAAATGTCTATCGACGTCACCGAAGGCGCGCCGTGGAACGAAATTCTGGCTATGGCAAGTATCTCCATTCTGCCTTCGATCATTGTCTTCTTCCTGGCGCAGCGTTACTTCGTCCAGGGTGTCTCCAGTAGCGGAATTAAAGGTTAAAAGGAAAATATCATGGCTGAAGTGATTTTTAACAAACTGGAAAAGGTGTACTCCAACGGCTTCAAAGCGGTGCATGGTATCGACCTGAAAATCGCCGAAGGCGAATTCATGGTGATCGTCGGGCCATCCGGCTGCGCTAAATCGACGACCCTGCGCATGCTGGCAGGGCTTGAAACCATCAGCGGCGGCGAAATTCGCATTGGTGACAAGGTGGTGAATAACCTCGCGCCGAAAGCGCGCGGCATCGCGATGGTGTTCCAGAACTATGCGTTGTACCCGCACATGACCGTGCGTGAAAACCTGGCGTTCGGCCTGAAGCTGAGCAAAATGCCGAAAGAGCAGATTGCGGCCCAGGTGAACGAAGCCGCCAAAATCCTCGAGCTGGAAGAGCTGCTGGACCGTCTGCCGCGACAGCTCTCCGGTGGGCAGGCGCAGCGTGTGGCCGTGGGCCGCGCGATTGTGAAAAAGCCGGACGTGTTCCTGTTTGATGAACCGCTGTCTAACCTTGACGCTAAGCTGCGTGCGTCGATGCGCATCCGGATTTCTGACCTGCATAAACAGCTCAAACAATCGGGTAAGCCGGCGACCACCGTTTACGTCACCCACGATCAAACCGAAGCAATGACCATGGGCGACCGCATCTGCGTGATGAAGCTGGGTCATATTATGCAGGTCGATACCCCGGACAACCTCTATCACTATCCACATAATATGTTTGTTGCCGGGTTTATCGGCGCGCCGGAGATGAACATCAAACCGGCGAAAATACTGAAAAAAGCGGACGGGCTGCACGTGACCGTTGGCCACGATACGCTGCCGCTGAGCGCCCAGCAGCAGCGTAAAGTCGTCGGCCACATCGACAAAGACGTGTTCTTCGGCATTCGCCCTGAATATGTTGCGGTATCAGTCCGTCCGTTCGCGGAAGGCGGCGGTAGGGGCACGCTGATCCGTGCGGAAAATATGGGCCATGAGTTCTTCCTCTATCTGCAGGTAGGGGAGTTTGAAATGACGGCGCGAATACCGTCAGACGATGCGAAAGAGATCCTTGATGCCGGTCTTCACCGCCCGGTTTGGTTTTGCTTTGATATGGAGAAATGTCACATCTTTGATGCGCAGAGCGAGCTGAATATTTCGCTGTAGGGTGGGGGACGGTCGCCGTTCAGGAACGTAACGGCGACCGCAAATATTACTTAGTCAGCAAATGCCCCATCTTGGCCGCTTTGGTGTCAAGATAGTGGGCATTTTTCGGGTTACGGCCAACGATCAGCGGCACGCGTTCCACGATATTGATTCCCGCTTCGGTCAGAATTTCGACCTTCTTCGGGTTGTTGGTCAGCAGACGCACCGCGTCAACGCCCAGCAGCTTGAACATATCGGCGCACAGGGTGAAGTCGCGCTCATCGGCGGCAAAGCCGAGCTGGTGGTTGGCTTCTACGGTATCGTAGCCCTGATCCTGCAGCGCATAGGCACGAATTTTATTCAGTAGACCAATGTTGCGACCCTCCTGGCGATGATACAGCAGGATCCCACGGCCTTCTTCCGCGATGTGCGACAGCGCGGCTTCAAGCTGGAAACCACAGTCACAGCGCAGGCTGAATAGCGCATCGCCGGTCAAACATTCAGAGTGTACCCGCGACAGCACCGGCGTTTGCCCGGTAATATCACCAAAAACCAGCGCGACGTGGTCGTGCCCGGTTGCCAGTTCTTCAAAGCCCACCATCAGGAAATCGCCCCAGGGGGTTGGCAGTTTGGCTTCTGCCACACGTTTAAGCTGCATGTGATTCTCCAGATTATGTCAGCGCCAACGACGCCTTCTGTTTTCCTTATTTTGCCACAACGTGCTTTACTTCACCTAATCGTGCGCGGGCGACCGCCGTTAAAGCGCACAAAATTGACACTTTATTGGGTTTCCACACTGTGACATCGCTGAAAAAAGGAAGAAAAATGCCGACCATTGCCACGCGAACCCTTATTGGAGCCGCCATACTTTTACTGATGCCGCTCGCGGTGTGGATAACCGGCTGGCAGTGGCTTCCGGGGCCGAGCGGCTGGGGGCTCAAGGCGCTGTACGCGGTAACGGAAACGGTCACTCAGCCCTGGGGGATTATCACCCATCTGCTGCTATGCGGCCTGTTTGTCTGGGCGCTGCGCCCGCGTCCGCGTGGCGCGATTGTGCTGGTGTTGATTCTGAGTGCAGCGGTTGTGCTGGGGCAGGGGGCAAAATCGCTGGTGAAGGGCATGGTGCAGGAACCCCGGCCGTTTGTGGTCTGGTTGGAAAAAACGCAGCAAATCCCGGTTGAGCAGTTCTACACTTTAAAACGGAGCGAACGCTCGGCGTTGGTCAAAGAGCAGCTGGCGCAACAGAGTGATATTCCCGGTTTTTTACGCCATCACTGGCAAAAAGAGACCGGTTTTGCGTTCCCGTCAGGACACACCATGTTTGCCGCAACTTGGGCTCTGCTGGCCGCCGGGCTGCTGTGGGCGCGGCGTCGCGCGATTGCGGTAGCGCTGATGATGGCCTGGGCGATTGCCGTGATGGGCAGCCGTCTGCTGTTAGGGATGCACTGGCCGCTGGATTTGATGGTGGCCACCGTCATGTCGTGGGTGCTGGCGACGCTCGCCGGCTGGCTCGCCGTGAGGTACTGTGGGCTGCTGGAAAAAGAGACATAAAAACAGGGCGCGAAGCGATGAAAAGGGGAAAAGGGTTGATTTCCTTCGTTGTCACCCATAGATCCTGGTCTTACAGAACGCTTTTCCATTTCGTCGCCGCGGTGAAGATGTTATTTTATAAGGCTGGATGCTGTGTTAACACTGCAGAAGCCGCATAACGGGAAGTCATGTGAAATACTTACTCATATTCTTATTAGTGTTAGCGATTTTCGTCATTTCAGTAACGCTGGGTGCGCAAAACGATCAGCTTGTGACCTTCAACTATCTGCTGGCACAGGGTGAATTCAGAATTTCGACGCTGCTTGCGGTGCTGTTTGCCGTTGGCTTCGCCATTGGTTGGCTGGTTTGTGGCCTGTTCTGGCTGCGTGTGCGCGTGTCGCTGATGCGTGCGGAACGTAAAATCAAACGACTGGAACATCAACTTGCCCCAGAGACGGCCCCAGCGGTAACGCCGGCGGCAGCGGCGGCGAAGGAATAATTATCTATGCTGGAGTTGTTGTTTCTGCTTTTGCCTGTCGCCGCTGCCTATGGCTGGTATATGGGCCGCAGAAGTGCGCAACAGTCCAAACAGGACGAAGCGAACCGCCTGTCGCGTGACTACGTGGCAGGGGTCAACTTTCTTTTAAGCAACCAGCAGGATAAAGCGGTTGACCTGTTCCTCGACATGCTGAAAGAGGACACCGGCACCGTGGAAGCGCACCTGACGCTGGGCAACCTGTTCCGTTCACGCGGCGAGGTTGATCGGGCTATCCGCATTCACCAGACGCTGATGGAAAGCGCCTCCTTAACTTACGACCAGCGTCTGCTGGCGGTGCAGCAGCTTGGCCGCGACTATATGGCCGCCGGGCTGTACGACCGCGCCGAAGATATGTTCAGCCAGCTGGTCGACGAAACCGATTTTCGCATTAGCGCGTTGCAGCAGCTGTTGCAAATTTATCAGGCTACCAGCGACTGGCAGAAGGCGATTGATACCGCCGAGCGGCTGGTCAAACTGGGTAAAGACAAACACCGCGGCGAAATTGCCCACTTCTGGTGTGAACTGGCGCTTCAGCAGATGGGCAACGACGAGCTGGATAAAGCCCTGTCGTTACTCAAGCGCGGCGCGGCGGCCGATCCGTCCAGCGCCCGTGTCTCCATTATGATGGGCCGCGCGTGGATGGCGAAAGGCGACTACGCCAAAGCCATGGACAGCCTGCTGCGGGTGATTAACCAGGATAAAGAACTGGTTAGCGAAACCCTCGAGATGCTGCAAACCTGCTATCACCAGTTGGGCAAAGACAAAGAGTGGGAACCGTTCCTGCAGCGTTGCGTGGAAGAAAACACCGGCGCAGCGGCCGAACTGATGCTCGCGCAGGTCGTGGAGCAGAGCAAAGGCAGCGACGCGGCGCAAACCTACGTTACGCGCCAGCTCCAGCGTCACCCGACGATGCGCGTGTTCCATAAGCTGATGGACTACCACCTCAACGAGGCGGAAGAAGGGCGCGCGAAAGAGAGCCTGATGGTACTGCGCGACATGGTTGGCGAACAGGTGCGCAGCAAGCCGCGCTACCGCTGCCAGAAGTGCGGCTTCACCGCTTATACGCTTTACTGGCACTGCCCGTCGTGCCGGGCATGGTCAACCATAAAACCAATTCGCGGCCTTGATGGGCAGTAATTGTAAAAAAACGCCCCCCTTAGTTACAACATACTTTAATTTCCCCACCGTTGCCGCCTCTGCCATTGTGCCTGCTGGGTCACGCAGGTAGAATGCTGCCCGTTTACCTTTTCTGCACCGCGCGTGCCCATCAACAAGAAGGTCCAGTCATGTCCGTTGCTTCATCTTCTTCTCGTATCGTCACATCCTCTCCCGTTGTTGTTGCTCTCGACTATGATAATCGCGATAAGGCGCTCGCCTTCGTTGACCGTATCGATCCGCGCGACTGCCGCCTGAAGGTCGGCAAGGAGATGTTCACGCTGTTTGGCCCACAGCTGGTGCGTGATTTACAGCAGCGCGGTTTTGATATTTTCCTCGACCTGAAGTTTCACGATATCCCAAACACCACCGCCCACGCGGTGGCGGCAGCAGCCGATCTCGGCGTGTGGATGGTGAACGTCCACGCTTCAGGCGGCGCGCGCATGATGACCGCCGCGCGTGAAGCGCTGGTGCCGTTTGGCCACGATGCGCCGCTGCTGATTGCGGTCACCGTGCTCACCAGCATGGAGTCCAGCGACTTACAGGATCTGGGCATCGCGCTGACCCCGGCCGACTACGCGGCTAAGCTGGCGACGCTGACCAAGAACTGCGGGCTGGACGGCGTGGTATGCTCGGCGCAGGAAGCGGTACGCTTTAAGCAGGAGCTGGGACAAGCGTTTAAGCTGGTGACGCCGGGTATTCGTCCGGCTGGCAGCGCGGCGGGCGATCAGCGTCGTATTATGACGCCGGAACAGGCGCTGGCGGCGGGCGTGGACTATATGGTGATTGGTCGTCCGGTGACGCAGTCCGACAATCCGGCACAAACTCTGCGTGATATTAACGCATCGTTAAATCTGGGGGCGTAATGAGCGAGACGAACAGCCGTCTGGTTTACTCAACGGAAACCGGGCGTATTGACGAACCGAAAGTTGTCGCATCGCGTCCGAAAGGCGATGGTATTGTGCGTATACAGCGCCAAACCAGCGGGCGTAAAGGGAAGGGCGTGTGCCTGATTACCGGCATCGTTCTGGATGACGATGCGCTGGCAAAGCTGGCCGCCGAACTGAAGAAAAAATGCGGCTGTGGCGGTGCGGTGAAGGACGGCGTGATTGAAATTCAGGGCGATAAACGTGACCTGCTGAAATCACTGCTGGAAGCGAAAGGCATGAAGGTGAAGCTGGCGGGAGGCTGAGTAGCCTCCATGAAAAGGGCCCCGATTTTCATCGGAGCCCTGCAATTCTGCGTGCGACTTACTTGCCAACCTGATGGCCGATAATCCCGCCAACCGCCGCGCCACCCAGCGTACCCAGGGCGCTGCCGTCCGTTAATACTGCGCCACCGATGGCACCTGCACCTGCACCCAGCGCGGTGTTACGGTCACGTTTAGACCAGTTAGAACATGCGCTCAGCGACATGACCAGTGTTACTGCTACCATCGCGGCAGCCATTTTTTTGCTCATTGAAGTCATTTTGTTTCTCCTGAATGTTTCTATTCACGGAAGCGCTACCGTCATTATAGACATCGCAGGCGGTCCTCTCCCGTAAAGCTTGTTGCGCAGGTTGTAAATTTTGCTGCTAAAAGTCACGCAAGTGATAGTTACTTCCTGTTATATCGCTAACATTAATTTTACGGTTTTGTGATGTTGTAGACAGGTAAAAACTCTTAATTCCGTGGTCGGAAAAATCTCATAGCGAGGCGGGGCGGGAAAGGGAAACAACCCGACGCGGTGCGCATCGGGTCAAGGCGTTACGGGCGTTTAACGATGTTCACGGTCAGACCCGTTTGCTCAAGCTGAAGCTGCTTTTCGGTGGTCAGATTATCGTCGGTGATCACCCGGTTGAATGCGCTCATCGGGCCGAGCGCGTAAGGGTGAATCGCACCGAATTTCGAGCTGTCGCTAAGTACAATCGCCTCGCTGCCTTTTTCCAGCACGGCGTTGACGATATCGGCACGCATCATATCGCGGCCGGTAAAGCCAGTCTCTGGCTGCCAGCCGTCAATGCCGATAAACGCCTTACTGAAATGCACCTGCTGAATATACTGACGCGTCAGTGGGCCGACCATGCTCTCGCTTTTTTTCTGGTAAATGCCGCCCAGCAGAATCACTTCCCCCGGCGTCTCTTTGAGCAGATGGGCAATATAGCTGCTGACCGTAATAATGGTGATATCCGCCTGAGTTGCCAGCGCGCGCGCGAGCAGGGCGTTGCTGCTGCCGTTTTCGATAAATACGGTTTCACCCGGACGAACCAGCGAAGCGGCAAACTCTGCCAGCTCACGCTTGAGGGCGAAGTTGTTCATCATGCGCGTTTCGACGTCTTCGCTGTCCAGCGGCACCGCATAGCCGTGGGTACGGCGCAGGTAGCTCTGTTTTTCCAGCAGGTTCAGGTCCTGACGAATCGTCACTTCCGATACGCCGGTCATTTTCGCCAGATCGGCGACGCTCATACGGCCTTTATCAATGACCAGTTGGAGAATAGTTTGCTGTCGGGCGTTCATAATAAATCGATTAATTTCTCTATGCTAAGGCGTCCGTTACGCGATGGCAGGGCAAATGGCGTCAGATTTCCCACGGGGATTTAGGCTGACCTGTTTTGGCATCGCGTTCATCTGCGGCATACGCCAGCAGCTCGGCTTTTAATATTTCCAGATTATTGATGGCGGAGTGGGTATCGCCGCCGACCAGAATATCCAATACGGTATCAATACGTTGGGCAACCTGGCGCGCATCGAGCTCGGACATGGTGGGATCCTGTTAATAAATTCGATTGAAATCAATGATGCAAAATTTACAGACAAAAGAGAAGTGAAAAAAAAGCTTAGCTTATAACCCCCTGGCGCGCCGCCAGCCAGCTTTCCAGCTCGGATGCGGGCATGGGGCGGGCAAAAAAATAGCCCTGACGTTCCTCGACGCCGTTGTGGGTCAAAAATGCATCGTCGTTTGCATCCTCCACGCCTTCGGCAATAACGCGTAAATTCAGCGCGCGGGCCACCGCGATAATCGCCAGCACGAGCGATTGCGATACGGAATGCGTGTGTACGTGATGCACAAAAAGATGGTCCAGTTTGATGGTATCAATAGGGAAACGCGCCAGCTGCGAAAGAGAAGAATAGCCGGTACCAAAGTCATCAAGATGGATTTGCGCGCCCAGCGAACGAAACTGCTTGATGACCTCCAGCGCCAGTTCCGCGTTATCAATCAGACAGCTTTCGGTCAGCTCGATATCAATCGGGCATTCCGCAAAATGCTGCGCCTTTAGCGCCTGTTTGAGGTCGCTGACGATGGATTGATCGACCAGCTGGCGCGCTGAGACGTTCACTGCGACGCGCAGATGAATGCCGCGATCGCGCCACTGCGCCAGCTGGCGGATAGCCTCCAGCATCACCCAGCGCCCCAGCGGGACAATCAGCCCGGACTCCTCGGCGTAGGCAATAAAGTCCATCGGCGGGATCAGCCCGCGCTCCGGCGAATTCCAGCGTACCAGCGCCTCTACGCTTTGTACTTCACCGTTCATCGTCACCTTGGGCTGATAGTGAATGATGAGCTGATCGCTTTGCAGTGCTTTGCGCAGGTTGGTGTCCAGCCACAGGTATTCAAATACCCGCAGATTCATCTCAGGGGAAAATATGCTAAAACGACCGCGTCCGCGCTCCTTGGCGGTGTACATGGCGGTATCGGCATTGCGAATCAGGCTTTCCGGGTCTTCACCGTGCTGCGGGGCGAGCGAAATGCCGAGCGAGCAGCCGCTGTAAACTTCAATCAACCCAATGCGGAACGGATCGCGCAGGCGGCTCAGAACCCTGGATGCCATCGCCTCTAACGCCCCCTGCGACGTATTGACCGCCAGTACGATAAATTCGTCGCTGCCGAGCCGGGCCAGCGTCTGACCCTCTTCCAGGCAGCTTAAAATCGACAGCGCGACCGATTGCAACAGCTGATCGCCAAAAACGTGGCCATAGGCATCGTTCACTTTCTTAAAGTTATCGAGGTCAAAATAGACGATGCCAATCTGCTCGTCCCCCTGGCGGGCGTCAATGGCGTGGCCGATCATCTCAGTGATGGCGTGACGGTTGGGTAAGCCGGTGATGGTATCGGTATTCGCCAGCACCCGCAGCCGCTCCTGAGCCTTACGCTCTTCGGTAATATCGATGCCGGAGCAGATTAAGTAGATTTCATTTTTGCCGCTGCCGCTGTGGACGAAGCGGTTGCGGAACAGAAACAGGCGTAGCCCCTTGCGGGTTTTAATCCAGCGTTCAACTTCATAGGGCCCGCCGTTAGTAAAAAAATGGGCAACGTTTTCCCGGGCGGCGGCGGCCTCCGGGGCGGACATAAACAGCTCAAACGCTGTTTTACCAATCACGTCCTGCTCTTTGACACCGCTGTATTCCTCGCACAGGCGGTTAAAGCGCTGAATTTTGCCTTCACGGTCGAGAATAACGATGACGGTATTGGCCTCGGAAACGACCTGTTCGGCAAACAGCAGACCCTGTAAAAGATCGCGGGCGACGGAAGAGGTGTCGAACCAGGAGGAGGCGGTACCGGCCCATTCGGTACAGCTGATTTTGCGGCCAATCAGATGAACAGGCACGTCATAGCCGTTGAGCTGAATAGAGATAGCCACGCTTGAGGTCGTAACGGTCATGGCGCGAATACGGCTGACGCTTTCTTCGCTTAGCGGAATGGCGAGGTCGGTGTTTCTGTCGGGGTCCGTCCCCATATGCAGCGCGGACTCACCGTGCGACATACGCCAGTACAGGCTGCTTTCACTGGAGTTTGGGTCGAGCAGACTTTGTGCCAGAGATTTCTCCATTTCTTCCCCTCGTACACCTGCGTTTGATGAGACCAATTTCCACGTCATTGGTATTCAGTGTGAACGCATTTGGGTAATTTCGCTGGAAAAAAAAGAGAAGGGTATCGCGGATAAAAAAACGGCCCCGTCAGGGGCCGTTTTACAGCATTATGCTGCTGGTCGGGCAATCACGCTGCGTGTCTCCATGCGGACTTCCGCAATGGTGACATCAATAACGTCGGTCACTTTATAAACCACTTCGCCTTTGATTTGCACGGTGCCGTTTTCCTGGCTGCAGACCAGCTCGTCGCGCACGGCGTGCAGGAACGGTGCCGGGATAAAGGCAACCGCGCCGTTATCAACCAGACGCACGCGCATACCGCCGCGGCTGACGTCGATAATCTCAGCGGCAAAGCGGGTATCTTTACCTGCCTGCGGATTGAGGTAGCGTGCGTAGAGCCAGTCGGCCACGTCGCGTTCCGCCATGCGGTTCAGACGGCGGCGTTCGGCCATCTGCACGGTAACGTCGTCCTGAGGGCGCGTTGCGCTTTCACCTTTCACGATTGCTTTCAGCAGACGATGGTTGATCATGTCGCCGTACTTACGAATCGGTGAGGTCCAAGTGGCGTAGGCTTCGAGCCCTAACCCAAAGTGCGGGCCTGGCTCCGTGCTGATTTCAGCGAACGACTGGAAGCGGCGAATGCGGCTATCGAGGAAGCCTGACGGCTGTGCATCCAGCTCACGGCGCAGCTTGCAGAAGCCCGGTAGCGTCAGAACCTCAACCGGATCAACATGCACGTCATGGGTTTTCAGCAGGGCGGCCAGCGCTTCCGTGTTGTCCGGAGTGAAGCCGGTGTGAACGTTGTAAATACCAAACCCGAGCTTATCGCGCAGCACGCGGGCAGCGCAGATGTTCGCCGCGATCATCGACTCTTCAACGATGCGGTTGGCAATGCGGCGCGGCTCGGCCACGATATCCAGCACTTCACCTTTTTCACCGAGGACGAAGCGATAGTCCGGGCGGTCTTTAAAGACCAGCGCGTGGATTTTACGCCACTCGCTGCGCAGCTGGCACACGCGCTGTAGCAGGGTGATTTGGCGCGCAATGGCATCGTTCTGCGGCTGCCAGCTACCGGTGTTCTCCAGCCAGTTGGACACGTCGTCATAGGCCAGTTTGGCTTTCGACTCGATGTTGGCGGCGAAGAACGCGATGTTGTCTTCGATGGTGCCATCGGCGGCCAGCGTCATTTGGCAGGCCAGCACCGGACGCACGACGTTAGGGCGCAGGGAGCACAAATCGTCAGACAGCTCACGCGGCAGCATCGGAATATTGAAGCCCGGCAGATAGTTGGTGAATGCGCGGATTTTTGCCGCCTCATCCAGCTTGCTGCCTTCGACTATCCAGGCCGTTGGGTCGGCGATGGCCACGGTGAGCAGCAGCTTGCCGTCGGCCGCTTCTTCTACGTACAGCGCATCATCCATATCTTCAGTGCTGGCGCTGTCGATAGTGACGAAGTCCAGCGCGGTCAGATCGCGGCGCTCAAGACCTTCGTCCTGCATTTCGGTGGCGACGCCGTTCGGCGCTTCTTTTTCCAGATTGTGACGGGCGAGGGTGACCCACCACGGCACAAAGTGGTCGTCACCGTAGGTGATAAACTGGGTGAGTTCGGCGTAGAAGCTACGATCGCCTTTCAGCGGATGACGGCGCATTTCAGCAACGGCCCAGTCACCCTCTTTAAAATCATGAGTTACGCCGCGTTCAGCGCGGCATGGAATCGCATCTTTCAACAGCGGATGGTCAGGCACGATAGACAGACGATCGTCTTTGCGGTGAACCTTGCCCACAAAGCGAGTCAGGAACGGCTCAACCAGTTCTTCGGGCTCGGCGCTCTCTTTCTCTTTTTCAGAGTGAATTACCGCGATAATGCGGTCGCCGTGCATCACTTTTTTCATCTGCGGCGGCGGAATAAAGTAGCTTTTCTGTGCGTCGACTTCGAGGAAACCGAAACCTTTTTCCGTGGCTTTGACGACCCCTTCCGCACGGGGCGTTTGGGAATGGAGTTGCTGTTTTAGCTGCGCAAGCAGCGGGTTGTCCTGAAGCATATTGATCTATTTTCGTGGCCAAAAGAGCGGCTGACATTTTTACGCGAATCGATGGGTTGCAGCAAGCGCTCTTTCACCCTTTTACGTAACTTGTTGTGCGCTACTAAACGCGATGCGCAGCCGGTTTAGCCAGCCGCTCAGCGCGCTCCAGACCAGCAGCGCAATTGCGTCAGGTGTTGATATGCCGTGCTCGGCGAGCGGGCTCAGCTGAGCGGCGCTAAATCGGTCCGGCGCGCGGGTCAACAGCTGTGTTGCCAGCGCAAGCGCGCGCTCGCAGGGATAGTGGTGGCTCCAGGCCTGAATCGCGCGCTCGCCGTTACGCACAGCGTCGGGCAGGCCGCTGGCGCCTTGCCAGAGGGTGCTGTAATGGTTAAAGCAGCTGACGCTGCCATTGACGCGCGCCGGGATCAGCGCCGCCAGCGGCAGCATCGGGTGGGCGAAAGTTAACGCATTAATCAGCTCGCCAAAGCCATCAAGCAGCGCCGCCTCGTGCGCCAGTACCGGCGCCAGTGCGTTCAGCTCAGGCAGATGTTGCCAGCGGGCGAGAACATCACTCTGCGGGGTATTGGCCTGCTGGGCCTCAATGGTCGGCAGATCGCTGTGCCAGCGCGCGTTCTCGTGGCGAAAACGTTCGGCGTCAGCATCTTCCTGCACCGGCATGCCGGGGATCCAGCGCACCGGAAAGCCGAGCTGAGCCTGGAATATCGCCACCACTCGCGCCTGGAAGCCGACAAACCCCACGATCTGGTTGATGAGAATCATATCGTGGAGCGTCAGGCCAACGTCGTCCAACTGCTGGCGCGCGCGTGGCGTGATGATTGACGGCGAGCTGGCGAGCTGGCGAGCATATTCGGTAATTTGCGCCAGACGGCGGTTGCTTTCACGCGAGGAGTCCGGGCCGGGCAACGGCGCCAGGCGTGCGGCATAGTGGTTACACAGCCGCTGAACGCCGGAAACCTGGGCGACGGTCAGCGCGGTGCTCAGCCTGTCGTACGCGCTGAAGGTCTGTAAACGGCTGACGGCGACGGTATCAGGGAACAGGGTATTGGCTAACCGCGTGGCGGCACTCAACCAGCGCAGATTGGCGTTTAGCAACGCATCGGGCAGGGCGAGATCCAGTAAAAAACGGTCGTCTACGTGCGCGGCTTCGGGAACCAGCGGCATCACGTCGCTGTGTTGGGTTCTCGACTGGGTTTCGTGATACCAGTGGTTTTTGCCGGAAACGCGGCGTGGCTCCATGGGTGTTCCTTGATCTGAAGGTGGCGAACCAGCAGCGTCGAAGGTGATGTTGCCGGATCGTTATGGGTAAATATCCTGGCGCATGCGTGACGAGGGAGAAAATATTGTTCGGCGATAATTAATAACTGACTGGAATAACAGAGGGGGAAGAAGGGAAACGTTGTCGCCCGGCAGAACGCAGTGACGCCGGAGAATGCAGGCCTGATAAGCGTAGCGCCATCCGGCAATGCGGAGCACATTGCCGGATGGCGGCGTTGCCTTACCCGGCCTACAGTTCCAGTTCGTTCATCGCGGCAATGCTGAAACCGCCGTCCACGTGCACCACTTCTCCGGTGATCCCAGCGGAAAGGTCAGAGCACAAGAAGGCGGCGGAGTTCCCCACGTCTTCGATAGTGACGGTGCGGCGAATCGGCGTGACGGCTTCGCAGTGCGCCAGCATTTTGCGGAAATCCTTGATGCCGGAGGCGGCGAGCGTGCGAATTGGGCCGGCCGAAATCGCGTTTACGCGCACCCCCTCTGGCCCCATAGCGTTCGCCATATATCGCACGTTGGCCTCCAGCGACGCTTTAGCCAGCCCCATCACGTTGTAGTTCGGGATAGCGCGCTCGGCACCCAGATAGGAAAGGGTCAACAGCGCAGCGCCGGGATTCAGCATGCTGCGGCAGGCTTTCGCCATCGCGACAAAGCTGTAAGCGCTGATGTCGTGGGCGATTTTAAAACCTTCACGGGTCACGGCATTGACGTAATCACCGTCCAGCTGATCTGCCGGAGCAAAGCCAATAGAGTGAACAAAACCGTCAAACGTCGGCCAGACTTTAGCCAGCTCGGTGAACAGGGAATCGATGCTTGCATCTTCCGCCACGTCACACGGCAGAACGATGCTGGAGCCCAGAGAGGCGGCGAACTCGACTACGCGGCCTTTCAGTTTGTCGTTCTGATAGGTGAATGCCAGCTCGGCGCCTTCGCGCTGCATCGCCTGGGCAATACCGTAGGCGATGGAGAGTTTACTGGCGACGCCCGTAATCAGAATACGTTTACCGGAAAGAAAACCCATCGTATTTCATCCTTCTCTTCAGTGTTAGCGATCTTTACGCCAGGCGTCGGCGGTCAGCGCCTCGCCAAAGTGGCCAGCAATCAGTCGCTTGGTTAAATCGTGCAGCGGAGAGGCCAGCACATCAGCAGTGCTGCCGCGTTCCACAACCTCACCCTGGTGCATCACCAGCACCTGATCGCTGATGTGTTTCATCATGCCTAAATGCTGGGTCACGTAAATATATGAGATCCCCTGTTTTTCCTGCAGTTCGAGCATCAGGTTAACCAGCTGCGAGCGCATCGACATATCCAGCGAGGCCAGCGCTTCATCACAGATGATCACTTTAGGACGTAGGATTAGCGCGCGCGCCAGCCCCAGACGCTGTTTCTGGCCCGGCGCCAGCATATGCGGATAGTAGCTGACGTGATCCGGCAGCAAGCCGACCAGACGCAGCGTGTCGATAATCTGCTTCTGCCGCGCCTCCGGCTCGAGATCGGTGTTCAGGCGCAGCGGGAAATCAAGGATCTGCGAAATACGCTGACGCGGGTTCAGCGAGGTGCTCGGGTCCTGGAAAATCATGCGAATACGCTGGCTACGGAACGAATAATCGCCGAATTCCAGCGGGTGATCGTCAATCAGCAGCTCGCCGGTGGTCGGCTCGACCATCCCCGCCAGCATTTTGGCCAGCGTCGATTTGCCGGAACCGTTCTCACCGATGATCGCCAGCGTCTGTTTTTCGCGCAGCGTAAAGCTCAACGGCTTCACCGCCTGTAGCGTCTGGCGGTGGAACCAGCCGGTGCGGTAGCGGAAGGTTTTACTCAGGTTGCGAACTTCAAGCAGCGTTTCAACCATGTCACTCTTTCTCCATGTTCAGCGGGAAATGACAGGCGAACAGGTGGTTCTTCGCTCCCGTCAGGCGCGGGGTTTCAATGCATTTGCGCTGTGCATAAGGGCAGCGCGGCCCCAGGCGGCAGCCCATCGGCAGCTGTTCGAGCAGCGGAATGGCCCCGGAAAGGGTGTTCAGGCGGCTCTTATGCGGCATCGAACGGCCGAAGTCCGGAATAGCGCGAATCAGCGCCTGGGTATACGGGTGATGTGGAATCGTCACCAGCTCTTCGCTGGGCGCGCTCTCCACCGTCTGCCCGCAGTACATGACGTTAATCTTATCCGCCCAGTGGGTCAGCATTTGCAAGTCGTGTGAAATCAACAAAATGGTGGTGTTGTTATTCTGGTTAAGGCCGGTCAGCAGGCGGAAGATTTGCGCCTGAGTGGTGGGCTCCATGGCGTTGGTTGGCTCGTCGGCAATCAGCAGACGCGGCTGGTTGGCGAGCGCAATCGCGATCATCACTTTCTGACATTCGCCTTCGGTCAGCTCGTAGGGGAAGCTACGCATCGCGTCTTTGTGATCTTTAATCCCCACGCGGTGTAAAAGCTCGATGGCGCGGCGCTTACGCCAGCCCAGACGCTGCCACCAGCGGCCTTTAAAGGTCCAGCCAGGGATATTTTGCATCAGTTGCATGCCCACACGTTCAGACGGATCGAGACAGGACTGCGGCTCCTGGAAAATCATCGATACGTTGTGGCCGACCAGCCTGCGGCGCTCGCGGTTGGACAGGCGCAGCAGGTCAATATCATCAAAGCGCATACGGTCGGCGGTGACCCGCCAGTTGTCTTTGGTGACGCCGCAAATTGCTTTGGCAATCAGGCTTTTGCCCGAGCCAGACTCCCCTACCAGGCCGCGAATTTCACCTTCTGCCAGCGTCATGCTGACGCGATCGACGGCCTTCACCCAGCCTTCGTTGGTTTTAAACTCAATGGTTAAGTTGCGAATATCCAGTAACGGCATTATTCCACCCCCGCATTAATCGCGCGGCGAATGCCGTCGCCCAGCAGGTTGACCAGCAGTACGCTGACCATAATGGCCGCGCCGGGCAGCATCACCGTCCACGGCGCAACATAGATAAGTTCCAGCGCATCACCCAGCATCGCGCCCCATTCGGGGGAAGGCAGCTGCGCGCCAAGATCAAGAAAGCCCAGCGCGGCAATGTCCAGAATCGCCATCGACAGGGCGCGGGTAATTTCGGTGACCAGCCCGGCGGCGATGTTCGGCAGAATGGCAAACCATAAAATATTCAGCGTCGTCGCGCCGTCCAGACGCGCGGCGATGACGTAATCGCGCTCCAGCTCGTCGTGCACCATGCTGTAGATAGAGCGCACCATGCGCGGCAGCAGCGCCAGCCAGACGGCAAACATAGCGTGCGTCAGGTGTGGCCCGGCAAAGGCCACCACGATAATCGCCAGCAGCAAAGAGGGGATGGATAAAAGCGTATCAAGGATGTGGTTCAGTACCGCCGAGCGCAGGCCGTGGGTTGACCCGGCAAACGCGCCCAGCACCAGCCCAAAAGCGGTAGCCGCGAGGGTCACCACAAACGCGCCGCCAACGGTGGGTGCCGCGCCGCTCAGCAGACGGCTTAAGACATCACGGCCCAGGTCGTCGGTGCCGAGGAAGAAGGAGACCTCGCCGTAGCGCGACCACGACGGCGGCAGCAGCTGATAGCCGAGGAACTGTTGATCGATACCGTATGGCGCAAACCAGCCGCCGAGAATGCAGATTACCGCCAGGGCGATGCAGCCGTAAAAGCCGATCATCGCGGTGGTGTCACCGTAGAACTTACGCCACACGGTGCGCAGGGCGCCTGGCGGGCGCTTCTCAAGGTAGACGCTATCGTAAGGCATACCATTCCTTATGTTTCAGCGGGTTAGCCATAGCACCCAAAATATCGGAAATCACGTTAACGATGATCACCAGCGCGCCAATCACCATCACACCGGCCGAAATGGCCGCGTAGTCCTGCTGGCGAATGGCGTTAATCAGCCAGCGTCCGAGCCCCGGCCAGCTAAAGACCATTTCGGTGATCATTGCCAGCGTCAGCATGGTGGAAAACTGCAGCCCCAGGCGGGGAATAACCGGCGGCAGCGCGTTGTGCAGCACGTGACGGCGCAGAATGGTCAGGCGCGATACGCCGCGGGTGGCGGCGGCCTTCACGTAGTTGGTGTCGTAGACAGCGATGGTGCTGATACGCATCAGGCGCACCACTTCGGTGGTTGGGGCGACGGCCAGCGTCAGTACCGGCAGCACCATATGACGCAGGGCGCTGACGATCATCTCATGGCGCCACGGCGAGTCGGAAAGCCACGCGTCAATCAGCGCAAAACCGGTGACGTTTTTCACTTCGTACAGCAGATCAAAGCGGCCGGAAACCGGCAGCCAGCCCAGCGTCAGCGAGAAGAACATCGTCAGCAGCAGCGCCAGCCAGAAAACAGGAATGGAGAAGCCGAGCAGCGCGAAGAAGCTGATGACTTTGTCCTGCCATTTGTTGCGGGTGATCCCGGCCAGCATACCGACCGGAATACCCATCAGCAGCGCAAAGCCGAACGCCAGAATGCACAGCTCCATCGTGGCGGGGAAGACCTCGCGCAGCTGCTCGGAGATCGGCTGGCCGTTGATGCTCGACACGCCGAAATCCCAGTGCAGGACGCTTTCAAACCAGAACGTCCATGCGTTCCACAGCGATGCGCCCTGAAGCGGTGCGTGCGGGGTAAAGTAGCTCAGGCTGAAGCCAACGAAGGTCAGGAAAAAGAGCGTAACCAGCAGCAGCAACAGGCGACGAAGGGTGAAAATAATCATGGTTTTTGCACCTTCTCTTCTTTTTCCCGCGAGACGCCGGCGAACGAGGCGTTACCAAACGGGCTCAGCACCAGCCCTTTAATATCGTACCGGTAGGCCTGCAGCCGCAGCGAGGAGGCCAGCGGCAGTATCGGCAGCTCGCGAGCCAGAATCTGCTGGGCTTCGTCGTAGGCGTCAATACGTGATGCCAGCTGCTGCGAGTCCAGCGCTTTGCGCAGCACGTTGTCGAATTCGCGGTTGCACCAATGGGCAAAGTTGGTTTGCGAGTTAATCGCCGCACAGCTCAACAGCGGGCGGAAAAAGCTGTCCGGGTCGTTACTGTCGGTGGCCCAGCCGGAGAGGGTCAGGTCGTGGTTCATGTCCATCAGCCTGGCCTCCTGGAAGCGGCCTTCCACCGGGACGATAATCACTTTGACGCCAATCTGCGCCATATCGGCCTGAATCAGCTCCGCGGTTTTCAGCGGGCTGGGGTTCCACGCCTGAGAGCTGGTGGGCACCCACAGGCGCAGCGTCAGCTTATCGAGGCCCAGCGCCTGCAAACGGCGCCGCGCTTCTTTCGGGTTGTATTCGGTAATTTTAGCTTCGTTATCGTAGGCCCAGGAGGCACGAGGCAAAATCGACGCCGCCGTTTCGGCGGTACCGTAATAAATCGACTGCATCAGACGCTGATTATTGATAGCCAGCGACAGCGCATGACGTACCTCAGGATTATTGAGCGGCGGTTTGTCGGTATTGAAGGCCAGATAGGCGATGTTCATCCCCGGGCGCAGCGTCAGGCGCAGGCGCGGATCGTCACGTAAAATGGTTAACTGGCTGGCGGCAGGCCAGGCCAGAACATCGCACTCGCCGGTCAGCAGCTTCGACAGCCGCCCGGTGCCGCCGGAACCGAGGTCAACCACCACCTGCGGCATCAGCGGCGTACCGCGCCAGAACTGTGGGTGACGCTGCAAGCGGATATATTGCCCGGCGCGATATTCATCAAGCTGGAACGGCCCTGTGCCTACCGGCTGGCGATCCAACTGCTCCTGACGATCCTCTTGGGTGAGCCTGGCGGCGTATTCTGCTGACATCACCGACGCGTAGTGGGTGGCCAGATGCCAGAGGAAAGACGCGTCCGGCCGCGCGAGGCGAAACTCAACCGTGTGGCTATCGAGCTTGCGCACGCTCTGTACGCTGTCGGCAAACTGCAGGCTATCGAAATAAGGGAACGCGCTGCCGTTGACGTTATGCCACGGGTGCTGGCGATCGAAAATGCGCTCGAAGGTAAACACCACGTCGTCGGCGTTCAGCGCGCGCGACGGCGTAAACCAGCGGGTGGTCTGAAACTGCACGTTATGGCGCAGATGGAAACGGTAGGTTGCGCCGTTGTCCAGCACCTCCCAGCTTTCCGCCAGCTCCGGTACCAGACGATAGGTGTACGGGTCGACGTCCAGCAGACGGTCGTAAAGCTGTGCGGCGAGGGTATCGACAATCAGCCCGCTGCCCGCTTTTTGCGGGTTAAAGGTGTTAACCTGCCCGCTAACGCAGTAGACAAAGCCGCTGTCGCGAATGTCGGCATGGGGTGGGGCAAGCGGCTGCGGTGCGGCAATCGCCTGGCCGCAGATTAACCCCAACGCTGCCAGGAAAGGTGACAAATTCAGGCGCATAGTTTCTGTATTTTTTCGATTGATCTGCAAAGTGTATCGCACTTACGGCTGCCAGGTACAAATGTCTGCGCGTAACTGCTTTAAAAGTCATCAAATCAGTGGGGTTAACGCGTATCACACCCGCGTGTTGCTCTCTGATCGCCACGCAAAATTCGCCGCTGGTGCGGCGCGTCGTGCCGTTGTCAGATCTGATGCTTTTTCAACAGCGCGCGCAGTTGATGGTAGGTTAGCCCCAGCAGTTCAGCGGCGTTTTTCTGATTAAACCGGGCCTGTTGCAGGCTTTGCTGTAGCAGGCTTTTTTCTTGCTCCAGCTGAAACTGGCGCAGGTTAAGCGGCAGCGCGGGGCGGGCGGTAGCCTCTTCCGTTGCGCTGCTGATGGCGGGCTGGCGGTGGAAGGGGTCGATAATAATGTCGTCCAGCGGTTCATCAATGGAGCCATGGCGATAAACTGAACGCTCCACCACGTTTTTCAGTTCGCGAATATTACCCGGCCAGCGGTAGAGACGCAGCGTGTCGCGCGCGCGTTCGGTAAAGCCCGGGAACAGCGGCAGCTTCAGCTCGCGGCACATCTGAATCGCAAAATGTTCGGCCATCAGCATGATATCGCTCTGGCGCTCGCGTAAGGGCGGTAGCAGCACCACGTCAAACGCCAGACGGTCAAGCAGGTCGGCGCGGAAGGTGCCTTCCGCAACCTGCTGGGGCAGATCGGCGTTGGTAGCGCAGACCAGGCGGACGTTGACCTGCAATGGCTGACTGCCGCCGACGCGTTCGAGCTCGCCGTATTCAATGACGCGCAGCAGTTTCTCCTGTACCAGCATTGGCGCGGTGGCCAGTTCATCAAGGAACAACGTGCCGCCATCGGCGCGCTCGAAACGGCCTGGATGACGCTTTTGCGCGCCGGTAAAGGCGCCGGCCTCATGGCCGAACAGCTCGGAATCGAGCAGGTTTTCATTCAGCGCCGCGCAGTTGAGCGAAATAAACGGCCCCTGCCAGCAGGAGGAGAGGTAGTGCAGACGGTTGGCGATAAGCTCCTTGCCCGTCCCGCGCTCACCGATAATCAGCACCGGTTTATTCAGCGGCGCCAGCCGGGAAACCTGCTCCAGCACTTCGAGAAAGCGGTTGTCCTCGCCGAGAAGGTTATCTTTGTATTCTGCCATGATGAAATTCGCCACTTGTTGGTGTAATTCGCCATTTCACTGTAGGCGTTTGCGGCGCAAAATTCAATCACCTCTTTTATAATCAATGAGATAAAAAGTTGGCACGGAAGTTGTAATAAGCATTACGCAGGGCTAAGCCCGAAACACAGAACTATGAGGATTGAACAATGGGTATTTTTTCTCGTTTTGCCGACATCGTGAACGCCAACATCAACTCGCTGCTCGAGAAAGCAGAAGATCCGCAGAAGCTGGTGCGACTGATGATCCAGGAAATGGAAGATACGCTGGTGGAAGTGCGCTCCACCTCCGCCCGCGCGCTGGCCGAAAAGAAAGACCTGACCCGCCGCGTGGAACGTGCGCTGGCGCAACAGGTTGAGTGGCAGGAGAAAGCCGAGCTGGCGCTGCGCAAAGATAAAGAAGATCTGGCGCGCGCGGCGCTGATTGAAAAACAAAAGCTGACCGACGTTATCGATACGCTGGAGCATGAAGTCACGCTGGTGGATGAAACGCTGGCGCGAATGAAAAAAGAGATTGGCGAGCTGGAAAACAAGCTGAGCGAAACCCGCGCCCGTCAGCAGTCGCTGGCGCTGCGTCATCAGGCGGCCAGTTCGTCCCGCGATGTGCGTCGTCAGTTGGACAGCGGTAAACTGGATGAAGCGATGGCCCGCTTCGAGTCCTTTGAACGTCGTATCGATCATATGGAAGCCGAGGCTGAGAGCCACCGCTTTGGTAAACAGCCGTCGCTGGACCAGCAGTTTGCTGAGCTGAAGGCGGACGATGAAATCAGCGAGCAGTTGGCCGCGCTGAAAGCCAAAATGAAGCAAGATAACGAATAATTATTCCAGCGGCGCGCCATCCCCGCGCCGCTGCTCATACATGATAAGGAGTTATTATGAGCGCGCTTTTTTTTGGCATACCGCTGACGCTGTTTGTGCTGTTCGTATTGCCAATTTGGCTCTGGCTTCACTACAGCAACCGCTCCCGTTCGGGTGAGCTTTCGCAGGGCGAGCAGCAGCGTCTGCTGCAGCTGACCGATGACGCGAAGCGAATGCGCGAACGCATTCAGGCGCTGGAGGCGATTCTTGATGCCGAGCATCCAAACTGGAGAGACAAATAATGGCGCTGGATTTTAACAAAAAGCTGTGGCGAATCCCGCAGCGGGGCATGGTGAAAGGGGTCTGTGCCGGCATTGCCGAGTACCTCGACGTGCCGGTGAAGCTGATTCGAATTATTACCGTGCTGGCGATGCTGTTCGGCCTGTTTTTCTTCGTCCTCGTCGCCTACGTCATTCTGACCTTTGCCCTCGATCCGATGCCGGAAGGGGCCATGAACGGCGAGCATCAGCCCACCAGCCGCGACTTGCTGGACGCGGTCGATGCCGAACTGGCCGCTGGCGAACAGCGGTTACGCGAGATGGAACGCTACGTGACGTCCGATACCTTTACGTTGCGCAGCCGCTTCCGTCAGCTCTGATAAAGAGGTAAACGATGAGCAATAAATGGCAGCGGGCGGGACAGAAGGTGAAGCCCGGTTTGAAAATCGTCGGCAAACTCGCTCTGCTGACCGCACTGCGTTACGGTCCGGCGGGCGTCGCCGGATGGGCGGTGAAGTCCGTGGCGCGCCGTCCGTTGAAAATGATCCTGGCGGTGGCGCTGGAACCGCTGCTGTCGCGCCTCGCCAAACGCTATTTCCCCATGGCAAAATAGCGCTATCGGCGTGGACGGGAGTGTCTGATAAGCAATGAAGCGACTCAAAAATGAATTCAATGCGCTGGTCAACCGTGGCGTTGACCGGCATCTTCGTCTTGCCGTTACCGGCCTGAGCCGGAGCGGCAAGACCGCATTTATCACCGGCCTGGTGAATCAACTGCTGAACGTGCATACCGGCGCGCGGCTGCCGCTGCTGAGCGCGGTGCGTGAGGAGCGCCTGCTGGGCGTGAAGCGCATTCCCCAGCGCGATCTTGGCATTCCACGCTTTACCTATGACGAAGGGCTGGCGCAGCTCTACGGCCAGCCGCCGGCGTGGCCGACGCCCACTCGCGGAGTGAGTGAAATTCGCCTTGCGCTACGCTACAAATCCAACGATTCGCTGCTGCGTCATTTCAAAGAGACCTCCACGCTGTATCTGGAGATTGTCGACTATCCCGGCGAATGGCTGCTCGATCTGCCGATGCTGAATCAGGACTACCTGACCTGGTCGCGACAGATGACCGGTCTGCTGAACGGCCAGCGCGGCGAGTGGTCGGCAAAATGGCGCCAGCTGTGCGCCGGGCTGGATCCGCTGGCTCCCGCCGATGAAAACCGTCTGGCGGAAATCGCCCAGGCCTGGACCGACTATCTGCACCGCTGTAAGCAGGAAGGGCTGCACTTTATTCAGCCAGGGCGCTTTGTGCTGCCCGGTGATATGGCGGGCGCCCCGGCATTACAGTTCTTCCCGTGGCCTGACGTCGACGGTGCGGGTGAGGCAAAACTGGCGCAGGCGGACAAACACAGCAATGCGGGGATGCTGCGCGAACGCTTCCATTATTACTGCGAAAAAGTGGTGAAAGGGTTCTACAAAGAGCATTTCCTGCGTTTCGACCGCCAGATTGTGCTGGTTGACTGTTTACAGCCGCTCAACAGCGGGCCGCAGGCGTTTAACGATATGCGTCTGGCCCTGACTCAGTTGATGCACAGCTTCCACTATGGTCAGCGCACGCTGTTCCGCCGCCTGTTTTCGCCGGTGATTGATAAGCTGCTGTTTGCCGCTACCAAGGCGGATCACGTGACCGTCGATCAGCACGGCAATATGGTGTCGCTGCTACAACAGCTGATTCAGGATGCCTGGCAGAATGCCGCCTTTGAAGGTATCACCATGGACTGCCTGGGGCTGGCTTCGGTGCAGGCGACGCAAAGCGGGTTGATTGAGGTCAACGGCGAGAAGATCCCCGCGCTGCGCGGCCATCGTTTGAGCGACGGCCAGCCGCTGACGGTTTATCCTGGCGAAGTTCCGGCACGGCTGCCGGGCCAGGCTTTCTGGGACAAACAGGGCTTCCAGTTCGAGGCTTTTCGCCCGCTAACGATGGACGTTGACCAGCCGCTACCGCACATCCGCCTGGATGCGGCGCTGGAGTTTTTGATTGGAGATAAGCTGCGATGACCGATTCTTTTAAACCGCGAATCGATTTTGACGGGCCGCTTGACGAAGCGAAGGCGGAACAGTTTAAAGGCGCGCAGGCGTTTGACGGTGAAGCGGCGGAAAAATTCGCCCCCGTGGCGCTGGATGACATCGGCGAGCAGGAAGGACAGGCCGAAGCTACCGTGGAAGCGGCGCTGCGCCCGAAACGCAGTCTGTGGCGTAAAATGGTCACCGCCGGGCTTACGCTGTTTGGCGCCAGCGTGGTTGCGCAGGGTGTGCAGTGGACGGTGAATGCCTGGCAAACCCAGGACTGGGCCGCGCTGGGCGGCTGCGTTGCGGGCGCGCTGATCGTTGGCGCGGGCGTGGGCTCGGTCGCGACCGAGTGGCGCAGGCTGTGGCGTTTACGCCAGCGCGCGCAGGAGCGTGATGAGGCCCGCACGCTGATGCACAGCCACAGCGTCGGCAAAGCGCGTGCCTTCTGTGAGAGCCTGGCGCGTCAGGCTGGGCTGGATCAATCTCATCCGGCGCTACAGCGCTGGTATGCCGCAATACACGAGACCCAAAGCGACCGTGAAGTGGTGAGCCTGTATGCACACCTGGTGCAGCCGGTGCTCGATGCGCAGGCGCGGCGCGAAATCAGCCGCTCAGCGGCAGAATCGACCTTGATGATCGCCGTCAGTCCGCTGGCGCTGGTGGACATGGGGTTTATCGCCTGGCGTAACCTGCGGCTGATTAACCGTATTGCTAACCTGTACGGCATTGAGCTCGGTTACTACAGCCGTTTGCGCCTGTTCCGACTGGTGCTGATCAATATCGCTTTTGCCGGCGCCAGCGAGCTGGTGCGTGAAATCGGCATGGACTGGATGTCGCAGGATCTGGCCGCGCGTCTTTCGACTCGCGCAGCGCAGGGTATTGGTGCCGGGCTGCTCACGGCACGACTGGGCATTAAAGCCATGGAACTGTGCCGCCCGCTGCCGTGGATCGACAACGACAAACCGCGTCTGGGGGATTTCCGCCGCGAGCTGGTCGGGCAGTTGAAGGCGACGGTACAGAAGGGCAAAAGCGCGCCGTCGCGGGACGATTGAACGAGATAAAATAACCTTATGCGAAAATAGCATAAGGTATATCTATACTTATCTTTACTGAAAGTGACAAGCGGCGCTACCTTAGCGGGTATCGCCAACCGCATGATCATTATCAGGAAGTCCCGATGACAAGAAAACTGCTGCCGTTTTTGGTGCTGACCGCGCTGTCAGCTTCTGCCTATGCCGCTACGCCGCCCACGACGCTGGTGGTCGCACAGGGCCTGGATGATATCGTCAGCCTTGACCCGGCGGAAGCGAACGAGCTTTCCAGCATCCAGACGGTGCCGAGCCTGTACCAGCGGCTGGTCCAGCCGGACCGCAACGATCCGGCAAAAATCACGCCGATTCTCGCCGAAAGCTGGCAGGCCGATGCGGCGGCGAAAACGCTGACCGTCAAGCTTAAGAGTGACGCCAAATTTGCCTCCGGCAACGCCCTTCGTCCAGAAGACGTGATTTTCTCTTACACCCGCGCCGTGACGCTCAACAAGTCGCCGGCATTCATCCTCAACGTTTTAGGCTGGCAGCCGGATAACATTGCTAGCCAACTGAAGAAAGTTGACGATCACACGCTGCAAATTCACTGGACCGCTGACGTCAGCCCGGCGGTGGCGCTGAATATTCTGTCGACGCCAATTGCCTCTATCGTGGATGAAAAATTGGTCGCGGCCAACGTGAAGGGGAATGACTTTGGCAACGAGTGGCTAAAAATGCACTCGGCCGGCAGCGGTGCGTTTAAAATGCGCGTTTACCAGCCGCACCAGGCCATCGTACTGGAAGCAAACGCTACCTCGCCAACCGGTGCGCCGAAGCTGAAAAGCGTGATCATTAAAAACGTGCCCGATCCGGCCTCGCGCCGCCTGCTGATTCAGCAGGGTGACGCTGACGTGGCGCGCGATCTCGGCGCCGACCAAATTGATGCCTTGCAGGGCAAGCCAGGCCTACAGGTGCTGAGCATTCCTTCTGCGGAGCAAAACTACGTTGCCTTCAACACTGCCAATACCGCCAACCCGCTGCTGGCTAACCCGGCGTTCTGGGAGGCCGCGCGCTGGCTGGTCGACTATAACGGGATTACCAAAGATCTGCTGAAAGGGCAGTATTTTGTGCATCAGAGCTTCCTGCCGGTCGGCTTCCCGGGCGCGCTGGACAACACGCCGTTTAAATTTGACCCTGAAAAAGCGAAAGCGATTCTGGCGAAAGCGGGCATTAAAGATGCGCACTTTACCCTCGATGTGGAAAACAAGCCGCCGTTTATCACCATCGCGCAATCGATGCAGGCCAGCTTTGCCCAGGGTGGCGTGAAGGTTGAACTGCTGCCGGCCGCGGGCAGCCAGGTGTACGCTCGCGTGCGTGCGAAGCAGCACCAGGCGGCCATCCGTCTATGGATCCCGGACTACTTCGATGCGCACTCTAACGCCAGCGCTTTTGCCTTTAATGACGGTAAATCAAGCACCGTCGCCGGGCTAAACGGCTGGAAAATTCCTGAGCTGAACAAAGCGACGCTGGCGGCAGTGGCTGAGCCGGATGCGGCTAAACGTCTTGACCTGTATAAGAAAATGCAGGAAGAGCTACAGCGCAGCTCGCCGTATATCTTTATCGATCAGGGGAAAACGCAGATTGTTATCCGCGATAATGTGAAAGGCTACCAGCAGGGGCTTAACGCCGATATGGTCTGGTACGATCGCGTGACCAAGTAACCGCTATCGCCGCCGCGGCCCGCAGGTATCCGCCTACGGGCCGCGGCCGTTTGTTTTGTCGTTGATAGAAATACGGAATTCCCATGCCCGCCGTTTTACCGAATCTAACCGCTCTGCGAACCCGGCGTCTGCTGTCGGCGCTGCTTCAGGGGCTACTGACGCTGGCGCTGACGCTTCTGGGGCTGCTGCTGGTGACCTTTGCGCTTTCTGCGCTTTCGCCCGTCGATCGGGTGCTGCAAATTGTTGGCGACCATGCCAGCCAATCTACCTATGACCAGGTGCGCCACCAGCTGGGGCTGGATCGATCGCTGCCGGTACAGTTCTGGCACTATCTGGTGAATCTGGCCCACGGCGATCTGGGTACCGCGAGCGCCACCGGACAGCCGGTACTGCACGATCTGCTGGCGGCATTTCCGGCCACGCTGGAACTGGCGACGCTGGCGCTGATTATCGGTGCGATTTTCGGCGTTATCGCCGGGGTCTTGTGCGCCCGCTATGACGGCTCGCCGTGGGATTTTGCCGTGCGCACGTTGACGCTGCTGGGTAACTCGGTGCCGATTTTCTGGCTCGGGTTGCTGATGCTGGCGCTGTTTTACGCAAAGCTACAGTGGAGCCCCGGCCCCGGTCGCCTTGACGATATTTATCAGTTCACCATTGAGCCAAAAACCGGCTTTGCGCTGATCGATACCTGGCTTTCCGGCGATAAAGAGGCTTTCCGCAACGCTTTCAGCCACCTGGTGCTGCCGGTGCTGCTGTTGGCCTACTATTCGATGGCCAGCATTACGCGTCTCACGCGTTCGGCCTGTCTGAGCGAAATGAATAAAGAATACATCCTGCTGGCGCGCGCCAAAGGGGCCGGAGAAATGAGCATTCTGCTGCGCCACGTGCTGCCGAATATTCGCGGCACGCTGCTGACGGTGATTGCGCTGGCCTATACCGCCATGCTGGAAGGCGCGGTGCTGACCGAAACGGTTTTTTCCTGGCCGGGCATCGGGCGTTACCTGACGACGGCACTGTTTGCCGGTGATACGTCGGCGATTATGGGCGGAACGCTGCTGATTGGCGTGTGTTTTGTCCTGATAAATAACCTCACCGACGTGCTGGTGCGGCTAACCGATCCGAGGGTTCGCTAATGCCCACTTCGCTATTTTTACGTCGTCTGCTGCGTTCACCTGCGACGTGCTGTGGGCTGACGGTTATTGCTTTACTGGTCCTGACGGCGCTGTTTGCGCCGTGGCTCGCGCCGCAGGACCCGAACTGGCAGGATGCCGCCGCGCGTCTGCAAATGCCCAGCGCGCAGCACTGGCTGGGGACCGACAGCTACGGGCGCGATCTGCTTTCCCGGCTGATCTACGGTACCCGGCCTGCGCTGGGGCTGGTCGCGCTGGTGACGGTGATTACCCTGCCGGTCGGGCTGCTGATTGGCATCCTCTCCGGTTATTACGGCGGCTGGCTGGAACGCGTTCTGATGCGCTTTACCGATGTCGTGATGTCGATGCCGAGGCTGATTCTGGCCTTCGCATTTGTCGCGATGCTCGGCCCTGGCCTCGTGAACGGTGCGCTGGCGCTGGCCTTAACCACCTGGCCTGCCTATGCGCGCCAGGCGCGCAGCGAGATTCAGCGTCTGCGCCACAGCGACTATCTGGCCGCCGCCGAAATGATGGGCATTCGTGGTCTACGGCTGCTGGTGGGCCACATTCTGCCGCTGTGCCTACCGTCCGCCATTGTGCGTCTGGCATTGGATCTGGCGGGCATTATTCTTGCGGCAGCGGGACTCGGTTTCCTCGGGCTGGGCGCTCGCCCGCCGATGGCGGAGTGGGGGGCGATGATTGCCGATGGTATGCAGGTTATCTTTGACCAGTGGTGGATTGCCGCCGCGCCGGGCGCGGCCATTCTGCTGGCCAGCCTGGCATTTAACCTGCTAGGCGATGGTTTACGTGACGTACTGGAGCCGCAACATGACTGAACAACGTCTCTGCGTACAGGGGCTGAATATTGACTATCCCGCTGCCCGGGTGGTCAATAATATGAATTTTACCCTGGGTAATGAACGCCTGGCGCTGGTGGGCGAATCGGGCTCCGGTAAGTCGATGACCGCACGGGCGTTGATGGGGCTGGTGCGTAAGCCCGGTATCGTCAGCGCCGAACGACTGAGCGTGCTAGGCCGCGATGTGCTGACGCTCAACGCGCGTGGCTGGCGTGAGCTGCGCGGTAACGATATCGCCATGGTATTACAGGACCCGCGCTATGCGCTGAACCCGGTGAAAACCATACGGGCACAGCTGGAAGAAGCGCTGACCCTGCATCAGCGTCTGGGGCGACGCGAGCGGCAGGAAAAAATAGAATCCGCCGTGCTGGCCATGGGGCTGGACGTGCGCGTGCTGGATCGCTATCCCGGCGAACTGTCCGGTGGAATGGGGCAACGGGTGATGATCGCCATCGCGCTGATTAACGACCCGCAGGTGCTGATCGCCGATGAACCGACCTCGGCGCTGGATGCCCGGCTGCGCAACCAGATCCTTGAGCTATTGGTCGCCCAGTGCGAGCAACGCCATATGGCCATGCTACTGATCAGCCACGACCTGCCGCTGGTGGCGCAGCACTGCCACCGCGTGCTGGTGATGTACCAGGGCAACGGCGTTGATGAGATGGCGGCTGCAGACCTGCCGCAGGCTACGCATCCCTATACGCGCACCCTGTGGACCTGTCGCCCGAATGCGCAAACCTATGGACAGATGCTGCCGACGCTGGACCGTACGCAGAATTTTGAGGAGGCGGCGCATGGCGATCGTTAATCTTGAGTCGCTTCAGGTGACCTTTGGTGACAAAACGGCAGTCTCTGCTGCCAGTTTTCAGGTCGAGGAGGGCGAAACGTTCAGCCTGATCGGCGAGTCCGGCTGCGGGAAGTCGACCATTCTGCGGGTGATTGCCGGGCTTCAGCGGGAATGGCGCGGGAAGGTGGCGCTGTTCGGCCGCCAGATTGGCGCGGGGGCGCGCTTTCACGGCGATCTGCGGCGCAATGTGCAGATGGTATTCCAGGACCCTTACGCCTCGCTGCACCCGAATCATACGCTGTGGCGCACGCTGGGCGAACCGCTGCGCATTCACGGCGAGACGGAGGTCGACATGCGCGTGCGCACCGCGCTGGAGCAGGTGGGCCTGCCCGCCGATGCCGCGCGGCGCTATCCGCATCAGCTCTCCGGCGGCCAGCGTCAGCGCGTTGCCATTGCCCGCGCGCTGTTGTTGCGTCCAAAAATCCTGCTGCTGGATGAACCCACATCGGCGCTGGATATGTCGGTGCAGGCGGAGATCCTTAATTTGCTTAACCGTCTCAAACAGGCGCACGGCATGACCTATCTGTTAGTCAGCCACGATGCGGACGTGATTGCGCATATGTCGGATCGCGCGGCGTTTATGGCCGGCGGCGTCATTCAGCGCTTTTTCGATCGCGAAGCGTTAACGCGCGGCGAACACCGTATGGGGTAACCCCTCAATGCCCGACGCAGTCCGCGCCCTCACCCTTAAAAGGGAGAGGGCGCGGGTGCGGTTTAGTGATTTTGTCCGATTGATCGTATAACTTTACGGCACAAAGGCCATTTTTCCGCCATACTGTCAATAATTGTTGACAGTCATCTTCCCGCCGACCGATAACTGTCTTATTATTCATACGTCTTTGGCTCTTAAGGGTGAACACTCCCATGCGTCTTGAAGTCTTTTGTGAAGACCGCCTTGGTCTGACTCGTGAACTGCTCGATTTATTGGTCCTGCGCGGTATTGATCTGCGCGGTATCGATATCGACCCTGTTGGCCGAATCTACCTTAATTTCGCGGAGCTGGATTTCTCCAGCTTCAGCAGCCTGATGGCGGAAATCCGCCGTATCGCCGGCGTCACTGACGTACGTACCGTACCGTGGATGCCCTCCGAGCGCGAACACCTGGCGCTGAGCGCGCTGCTGGAAGCCATGCCGGAACCGGTGCTGTCGCTGGATACGCGTAGCAAAATTGAACGTGCCAACCCGGCGAGCTGCCAGCTGTTTGGCATGAGCCAGGATCGCATGCGTAACCACAACGTGGCGCAGCTGATTAGCGGCTTCAACTTCCAGCGCTGGCTGGAGAGCGATGCGGTGGAATCACATGCTGAGCATGTGGTGATCCACGGGCAAAACTTCCTGCTGGAAGCCACGCCGGTCTACATCAACGGCGAGGGCGATAGCCGAATCCTGGCGGGGGCAGTCGTCATGCTGCGCTCGACATTGCGTATGGGCCGTCAGCTGCAAACCATGACCACGCAGGATGTTAGCGCGTTCAGCCAGATTGTCGCCGTCAGCCCGCGTATGCGGCAGGTGGTCGATCAGGCTCGTAAGCTGGCGCTGCTGACCGCGCCGCTGCTGATTGTGGGGGAAACCGGCACCGGTAAAGATCTGCTGGCTCACGCTTGCCATCTGGCGAGCCCGCGCGCGGCGAAGCCGTACCTAGCTCTGAACTGTGGTTCTATCCCGGAAGATGCCGTCGAGAGCGAGCTGTTTGGCGATGCTGCCGATGGCAAAAAAGGGTTCTTTGAGCAGGCTAACGGCGGCTCGGTGCTGCTGGATGAAATTGGCGAAATGTCGCCGCGTATGCAGACGAAACTGCTGCGCTTCCTCAATGACGGCACTTTCCGCCGGGTGGGTGAAGATCATGAAGTGCACGTTGACGTGCGCGTTATCTGTGCCACGCAGAAAAACCTGGTCGAGCTGGTGCAAAAGGGATTATTCCGTGAGGATCTCTACTATCGCCTCAACGTGCTGACGCTCAACCTGCCGCCGCTGCGCGATCGTCCGCAGGACATCATGCCGCTGACCGAGCTGTTCGTGGCGCGCTTTGCCGATGAGCAGGGGATCGCGCGGCCGAAGCTGTCTGCTGATTTGAATACGGTGCTGACCCGCTATGGCTGGCCGGGCAACGTGCGGCAGCTGAAAAATGCAGTCTATCGTGCGCTGACGCAGCTGGAAGGCTACGAACTGCGTCCGCAGGACGTGCTGCTGCCGGATCACGATGTCTCAAGCGCGGCGGTCGGTGAAGAGGCGATGGAAGGTTCGCTGGATGACATTACCCGCCGTTTCGAGCGCTCGGTGCTGACTCAGCTTTATCGCAGCTATCCGAGTACGCGCAAGCTGGCTAAGCGTCTTGGCGTATCGCATACGGCGATTGCCAATAAATTGCGGGAATATGGCTTGAGTAATAAGAAGGGCGAAGAGTAATCCCTGCCGCGTAATAACCCGGTGGTGCCGTGCCACCGGGTTATTCTGGACATATCAAAATAGAAAAGTTTGCATCATAATTCCAAACTTTTTCCCCGCCCCGACGACAATTACTTCCACGTTTTTAGCAGAATGATTTTTTTTGTGATCTCAATGCCGTTTTAGAACAGGTTGCCCGAATACTGTTGGCACTCCAAAATAGGAGAGCCTATGAATACGTGCGACGAAGCAGTAAAAGCATAGTGTAAAATTTATATTACGTTGAGCTTATTTATATTAGTGTACTTTTTTTCATGGAAAGCGACCCTGGATACCTATTCCTTCTGGTTATCAGAAAAAATAGGTCTGGACGGCGTGGCGATCGGTATTGTTTTCGCAGTAAACGGTTTTTGTGCGGTATTGATTAAACCGGTTTACGGATTTTTAATCGATCGGCTTGGGCTGCGTAAGGATTTGCTTTTTTTCATATCACTTATTTCTATTACCGTGTTTCCATTCTTCTTTTATATTTACAAACCGCTATTACAGAATGTTCTTTATCTGGGGATCGTGGCGGGTGCGGTCTTTTTAAGTATGGGGTATTACGCGGGCTGCGCGGCGGCCGAGTCATATCTTGACCGCTTTGGTCGTCTGTTTGACCTTGAGTTCGGGCAAATTCGCATGTGGGGAGCGATTGGCTCAGTTTTCTCGGCGGCCAGCACTGGCTACATTTTTAATATTAACCCCATGATTAACTTTGGCATCAGCTCTGCCGGTGCGCTGGTCATTCTGATCATTGTTCTGACCATGAAGATTGAGGTCAGCGATGAGGTGAAAAGCCGGATTATCGCCAAAGAAAAAACGACGCTGAAAGACATCACGGCCCTGTTCCGCCAGCGCAATTTCTGGACGTTTGTCCTTTATGTTTGCGGCGTGGTATGGGTATTGTTTGTCGCGGAGCAGCAGTATCCTCGCTTCTTTATTACCTTTTATGACAGTAAAGAGACGGGACATCAGATGTACGGCTATCTTGGCGCAGCGAGCCTTGGCTGCGAGTTTCTGTGCATGATGGTTGCGCCGGGAATCGTTAACCGGCTGGGGCCAAAAGCGGGGATGCTGATCACCGGTTTTGTCGTCGCCGCACGTTTTATCGGTTCCGGGCTGGTCACCAGCGCGCTAGCGATTGGTATTATCAAACTTTCCTGGGGCATTGAAATGTCCTTTCTGCTGGTGTCGGTATTTAAATACCTCGAGATAAATTTTGATAAAAAAATTAACGGCACCATGTATTTATTAGGCTATCAAAGCGTGAACTATGTGGGCACCGTTTTGCTGTCACCGTTGAGCGGTTATTTATACGAAAAAATCGGCTTTGCTGACACCTATTTATTAATGGGCTGTACCGCACTGCTGTTTACGGTTTTATCGGCGGTGCTGTTGAACAATAATCGTAAAACAGCGCAATTAACCTTGAACCCCCGACACTCATGAGCCGAAAATGACAAGAGCGCGAATTATCAGTCGACTTTACCAGATAATAAATAGCACCGTAACCCGAACGCTGAATAAACAACAAAGCTTTGCTCAGACATTAACATTAGCGGGTGATCCCTACATTAGCGGGAAGTTTGCGCTGGCGTTGAGCCTGCTGCTTGAACAGTCTCCAGAGCGTTGCGCGGAATGGGAAAGCCTTTGGCCTGAACTGGTGAGTGCGCCTTGCGATAACTGGGGTAAATATTATTTCCTCCAGGCGCTGCTGAGGCTGCAACAACAAAGGGTGCTGGAACAGGTATTGACCGCCGGGCAGCTCGCGGTGCTGCGTGGTAAGCTAGACTGGCAGGAGATGGTCGAAGAGACGACGTGGCAGCTGAAATCGTGCTTTCCCACTAACTTCTACGGCGTTGCGTTCAGCGTGGCGCGGCTCAGGTTCCTGCTGGGGTGGGAAAGCGAACGGGCATCGCAGGAAATCTTACAGCGGCTCCTTGAGCATTACCGCGCCCACGCGGAGAACGGCTGTTGTGACGAAACCCGTGGGCATGGCCGCTTTGATCGTTACAGCGTGCTGCTGGTAGCGGAAATTTGCCAGCGCCACCTCGAAACCGGGTTGCCGGTCGCCGATTGGTTACAAGCGTCGCTGCGCCAGGCGGCAACGCTGGTGCTGTCGATGTGTACCGATAATGGTAGCGGTTTCCAGTGGGGACGTTCGATCGGTGCCTATGGCGACAGTGCCTTTAATGAGATTCTGGCGGTCAGTGCGCGTCTTGGGTTGCTGAATGCGCAGGAACTGGCGGCGGCAGGCGCGTTTTCTCTGGCCTGTAGCGAACGCTTCCTGAGCTTCTGGTATGACCCGGATGAGCAGAGCGTAAATTTGTGGTTTAAGGGCCGTCAGACCGACGCCTATCGTGCCGAGCATCGGCTGGTCGGGGAGAATATTAGCCTTTGCGTGCAGCACCTGAACGTCCAGCAGGTCTGGTCCGCGCGAGCTGCCGCATCGGCGTCAGTGCCACGTCCGGCGCAGCTTGCGCTAACCTTCACCGCATTTCGTGAAGCGCGCTATGCTCGCGGCCTGTATCAGTGGTATGACGGGCAGCGTGCTTTTGTGCTGCCGCTGATAAACGGTGCTCGCCCCTACCACGGTACGTCGCCTTATTTCCCTATTCCGTTCAGTGAAGGGCTGTTTACCGGCGTGGCGCAGGGCGATGCGCCGCTATGGGTGCCCGGTATTTATGATGAGCGCGGCCGCGTGCTGCGTCCGCTGGTCTGGTTTCGCGGTACTCGGCAGCAAAAGACCGCCGGGGGATGGGAAATTATTATCGAATATGACGGGCTGGACGTGGTCGCCAAAGCTGGTGAGGTGGTGCAAGAACCGCTGCGCGACGCCGAATTCGGTTGCAGGACGCGCTTTCTGATCGCGCCCGGGAGCGTGACGCGCGAGGATACCTTTACCTGTCCGCCGGGTAGATCGCTGCGCATTGAGCTGATCGCGGCGGTTTATGCTGAAAGCACGCCGGTCCGGTTGCAAGGGTATACGCAGATCCAGCGTCGGGCGACCACGCTACGTAGCCCGACCGGCCCGCTGGCGCAGGAAATCGTTGGCAGCCTCGCGTGCGCCGAACGAACGGAGTTCACCGTTAGCTGGCAGGTACAATACAATGAATAAATTGCCTCTGGCGGGGCGATAAAATACACGACGCGTCATCAATCTATTTATCACCTCCTTTTATATTACGATGATTTTATATCACTCGCTTAAGGGCTTCTGCGGCTATTTGAATATGACCATGCGGGTGAGCAAGATCATCATATTGACGGACGCAGGAGGCTGGAACATTAATTGATTGATTTAATGTGATGGGTCTCTGGGTTTAACCTGGTCAGCACGAAGACAATTCTATTGTCGTCTCGAACGGGCGGCCAGGCGTAAGCCCGGATAAATTTACTTTCTCTGAACTGAGGTTCTATGGCGACATCGCGCGGCTATGGAAAAGATGCCACCCTATTGGAAACCCTTGAAATTGATGAAACGGCCATCTATTTCAATCGAATGAAAAATACATCAGCTGATTATTATCATTTTCATGAATGCCCTGAAATGCTTTTTATTACCCGGGGTATTGGCATTGCCGTCGCCGAACATCAGCAGTTTACGGTGAAACCCGGGCGGCTATTTATTTTTCCGCCTGGGCGAGTGCATAAAATTTATGTTGAACAAGGGGCGAACAATCAATATCACCGTACGACGCTACATTTCAATAGCACTCTGCTGGAACCTTTCTTTCGTGACTTTCCCCGGCTGCAGATACTGCTGCGCCAGTTGAGCAGTTACGGTGAGAAAATACGTATTTTCGATGTTTCTGCTATTCAGCCAATGATTGAAATGCTGCTCGAGCGCTTCGACGGTCTGGGGCATGATGGCCTGGTCACAATCAATGATAGCGCGCTGTTGCTGATGCAACTGATTAGCTTTCTGCCCGGGCAGGAACTGGAGAATGCGCTGCATTCAGAGCAGAATGCGTTTTCCGCCAGTATTATTCGCTGGATTGAAGAACACTTTCAGGAGCACTGCTCGCTGGAGGCGCTGGCTGCCGCATCGGGCTGTTCGGAGGGGCATGCATCGAGGCGCTTTCGTCGCGAAACGGGCGGTACGTTGCAGGAATATTTGATCATGAGGCGGATCCGCCATGCCTGTGAACTGCTCGTGCATACAACCCTGTCGGTCAGGGAAGTGGGGAAGCGCTCGGGATTTACGGAATATGCCTGGTTTATCACCAGTTTTCGAAAATATATGGCAAAAACCCCCCTCCAGTACCGCAAATCATATAGTCTAAGAGGCTGAGGGATAAGAAATTGTCCTGACCGCAGTGCGGTCAGGACAAGAATATTACGCTTTCAGCGCTGCCAGCGCAGCGTCGTAGTCCGGCTCGTTGGTGATTTCGTTCACCAGTTCGCTGTATACCACGTTGTCGTTCTCATCAATCACGACAACCGCGCGAGCGGCCAGGCCTTTCAGCGCGCCATCGGCAATGCCGACGCCGTAGGTCTGCAGGAATTCCGGCGCACGCAGAGTAGACAGCGTCACGACGTTGCTCAGGCCTTCTGCGCCGCAGAAGCGAGACTGGGCGAACGGCAGGTCAGCGGACACGCACAGAACAACGGTGTTCTCCAGTTCGCCAGCCAGCTGGTTGAATTTACGCACGGATGCCGCGCATACGCCGGTATCGATGCTCGGGAAAATGTTCAGAACTTTACGTTTGCCAGCGAACTGGCCCAGGGTGACGTCGGACAGATCTTTTGCCACCAGCGTAAACGGTTGAGCTTTATCGCCCGCCTGTGGGATAGAACCTTGAACAGCAACGGGATTGCCCTGGAAATGTACGGTTTGCGACATGATTATCTTCCTGTTTACATATAGTTAACGTCAACCCTAGTGTATGACAACAGACGTTAACACGGCAAACCCTATTTACGCCTGAATAAAAGGAGCCAAAATGAGAAACCTGCGCGTGTTTGAAGAGGCCTGGCCGCTGCATACGCCTTTTGTGATTGCCCGCGGCAGCCGCAGCGAAGCAAAAGTGGTGGTGGTTGAACTGGAGCAGGATGGGGTAAAGGGCGTCGGTGAGTGCACGCCGTACCCGCGCTATGGCGAGAGCATCGCCTCGGTGATGGCGCAGATTATGACCATCGGGGAGCAGCTGGAGCGTGGGATAACCCGCGAACAGCTTGCTCAACTGCTGCCAGCCGGGGCCGCCCGCAATGCGGTCGACTGCGCGTTGTGGGATCTGGAGAGCGCACTGGCCGGTAGCTCCGTCGTCAAGCAACTGGGCGTCACGCTGCCCGGCACGGTGACGACGGCGCAAACGGTGGTGATCGGCACGCCCGAACAAATGGCCGCCAGCGCAAAGGCACTGTATGCCAGCGGCGCCAGGCTGCTGAAGGTGAAGCTGGACAATCATTTTATCTGTGAGCGAATGGTGGCGATTCGCGAAGCCGTACCGGAGGCGACGCTGATTGTCGATGCCAATGAGTCCTGGCGCGGAGAGGGGCTGGCCGCACGCTGCCAGCTGCTGGCGGACCTGCGCGTCGCCATGCTGGAGCAGCCGCTGCCGGTGGGTGAAGATGACGCGCTGGAGACGTTTATTCACCCGTTGCCGATCTGCGCTGACGAAAGCTGCCATACCCGTGAAGACCTGTCGATGCTGCACGGGCGCTATGAGATGGTGAATATCAAACTCGATAAAACCGGCGGGTTGACCGAAGCGCTGGCGCTGGCGGCCGAGGCAAAAGCGCAGAATTTTGCGCTGATGCTTGGCTGTATGCTTTGCACGTCGAGGGCCATTGCCGCCGCGCTACCGCTGGCTCCACAGGTACGTTTTGCCGATCTCGACGGCCCCACGTGGCTCGCCGCCGACGCGCAGCCGGCGCTACGCTTTACCTGCGGTGAGCTTCATTTGTGAGGTTTCGGCTGCCAGTGCAGCAGCCTGGTCATCGCCGCCAGATAACGCTCGCTGGCCTCGTCTGAGGAGATGGGCGGGAACTCGGCGGTAATACAGTGCAGCCCGATATCGTTGCACCAGCTGCCGAATGAACCGGGCGTCTCGTAGCCGACGCTGCTGACCAGCGGCAGAGTGAAGGCGTCCGCCAGCCAATGCCCCAGCTCGCTGCCGCGGGTGTCTTCAATGCAGGCCAGCGGGTCGTGGAACGATACCACCCACGCGGGGCTAATCTGGTGAATCAACTGACATAGCGCGCGGCTTTCCGGCTCGGAGGCCGGGCGGCTGCCGGTGAGCAATACCACGTCGCGCTGTTCCGCAGCGCTATTCCAGCGATATACCGTTTCCCCTTGTTTCCAGTTTGCCGCCGGGAAATTGCGATTCAGATCCACGCCGTTGGCGTTGGCGCGCAGTCCGAGCTGGCAGCCGTCCGGATTGACTGCCAGCACCACGTGATGCCGACGCAGATCCGGCGACAGGGTGCGCAGAGCGCAGGAGAGCGTGACCACCGAGGAATTTTCATCCCCGTGGGTGCCTGCGATGATTAAGCCACTCTGCGGCCCGGCCAGCGGCGCAGGGAACCAGATCAGCGGCGCGCCCAGCAGCGAGCGGCCATAGTGTTGTGTCCCGGGTGGGAAAGCGCCGCGCTGGGCGCGGGGGCGGGTAGCAGCCATAGCGTGAGTCCTGATACATAAAGTGGATATTGTGCAGTGTTGTGCAAAATTCGCCGTGAATCAAATAGTTTCCTGCATATGAATTGACGGTGTAAATCAACTTTCTGCGACATGGCGTTTGCAATTATGGCAAGTGAAACAAATAATATTTTCATTATGTTGTGTGGGTTTATCTACTTTTAAGGGGATGTCATGAAGTATCCTTTCACCTTGACCTGCTGTGCTGCGCTGTTAGTGGGTCTGAGTACTGTCGCCGTGGCGGCGGAAGTGCCTGCCGGGACGACGCTGGCGAAGCAGCAGGAGCTGGTTCGCCATATTAAAGATGAACCCGCTTCATTAGATCCGGCAAAAGCCGTCGGGCTGCCGGAAATTCAGGTTATTCGCGATCTGTTTGAAGGCCTGGTTAACCAGGATGCTAACGGCAATATCATTCCTGGCGTGGCTGCCCGCTGGCAAACGAACGATCAGAAAACCTGGACCTTTACCCTGCGCAGTGATGCGAAATGGTCGGACGGCACGCCGGTCACCGCGCAGGACTTCGTTTACAGCTGGCAGCGTCTGGTCGATCCGAAAACCACCTCGCCGTTTGCCTGGTTTGCCGCACTGGCGGGGATCATGAACGCGCAGGACATCATCGATGGTAAAGCGAAGCCTGAAACGCTGGGCGTGACGGCGGTTGATACCCATACGCTGCGCGTGCAGCTCGACAAACCGCTGCCGTGGTTCGTCAACCTGACCGCTAACTTCTCGCTCTATCCGGTCAATAAAGCCGCCGTTGACAGCGATAAAAACTGGACGCGTCCGGGCAAACTGGTGGGCAACGGCGCCTACGTGCTGGCCGATCGTGTGGTTAACGAAAAGCTGGAGCTGGTGCCGAATAAGCATTACTGGGATAACGGCAAAACGGTGATCCAGAAAGTCACCTTTATGCCGATTAACCAGGAGTCAGCCGCCACTAAACGCTATCAGGCCGGGGATATTGATATCACTGAATCTTTCCCGAAAAACCTGTATCAGAAGCTGAAAAAAGAGCTGCCGGGCCAGGTCTTTACGCCCCCACAGCTGGGAACTTACTACTACGCTTTTAACACCCAGAAGGGGCCGACCGCCGATGCGCGCGTGCGTCTGGCGCTCAGCATGAGCATCGATCGGCGCATTATCGCCGATAAAGTGCTGGGAACCGGTGAAAAACCGGCGTGGCGCTTTACTCCGGATGTCACGGCAGGCTTTAAGCCGCAACCGTCGGCGCTGGAAGAGAGTAGCCAGGCCGAGCTGAACGCGCAGGCCAAAATGCTGCTACAGGCCGCAGGCTACGGTCCGAATCGCCCGCTGAAGCTGACGCTGCTGTATAACACCCAGGAAGTTCACCAGAAGATTGCCATTGCCGTGGCGTCGATGTGGAAGAAAAATCTGGGCGTCGACGTGAAGCTGCAAAATCAGGAATGGAAAACCTATATCGACAGCCGCAACACCGGCAACTTCGATGTGATCCGCGCGTCGTGGGTTGGAGACTACAACGAGCCGTCGACTTTCTTGTCGTTGCTCACCTCAACCAACAGCGGCAATATCGCACGCTTTAACGATGCGGCGTATGACAAGGTGATTCGCCAGGCCAGCCTGGAGAGCAGCGCCGAGGCGCGTAACGCCGATTACAACATGGCCGAGAAAATTCTGGCGGAAAAAGCGCCGATTGCGCCGATTTACCAGTATACCAACGGGCGCTTAATTAAGCCTTGGGTGAAAGGATACCCGATCACCAATCCGGAAGACGTGGCCTATACGCGCACGATGTATATTATCAAGCACTAACCTCTTCGCTGGCGCAGTGAACCGCGCCAGCGGTCTTTCTTCTCTTACCGCTGCAACACCTCTGCGAACCTGGCCAGCCACTGTGGGTGCGCGGGCCAGGCAGGAGCCGTCACCAGATTACCGTCCACGTGCGCCTGATCGATACCAATGTCGGCATACTGACCGCCGCTAAGCCTGACTTCCGGCGCGCAGGCGGGATAGGCGCTACAGGTACGGCCCTTTAATACGCCAGCGGCTGCCAGCAGCTGTGGGCCGTGGCACACGGCGGCAATCGGCTTGTTAGCTGCATCGAAGTCTTGCACCAGCTTAATCACCTGCTCATTGAGGCGCAGATACTCGGGCGCACGTCCGCCGGGGATCAGCAGGGCGTCATAATCCTGCGCGTTTGCCGAGGCGAAATCGGCGTTCAGCACAAAGCGGTGGCCGGGCTTTTCGCTGTAGGTTTGGGCACCGTCAAAATCGTGGATCGCCGTCATAATGTAATCGCCTTTCGGCTTATCCGGACAGACCGCATCAACCTGATGGCCAATCATCTGCAGCGCCTGAAATGGCACCATGGTTTCATAATCTTCCGCATAATCACCAACCAGCATGAGAATTTTCTTGCCAACCATAATCTACCCTCAAGAAATCAAGATGTTTAAGATATAGCCTGGCGGTGAAGGGATAGCGAACCGCAAACCGCGCGCTGCATCACGGATATGACGAGAGCCCGCGCGGTAGACGGCGAGGACAGCGTCAGGCACCGAATGCGCCGTCGATGGTGTGCATCGCACCGGTAACAAATGCTGCTTCAGGCCCCGCGAGCCAGGCCACCATCCCGGCGACTTCTTCCGGGCGTCCGTGGCGTTTCAGCGCCATAAAGCTGTGCATCAGCTCTTTTAGCGGGCCGGATTCCGGATTGGCGTCGGTGTCAATCGGCCCCGGCTGCACCACGTTCACCGTGATACCGCGCGGGCCAAAATCGCGCGCCAGCCCGCGAGCCAACCCCTGTAGCGCCGATTTACTCACCGCATAGGCGGCCAGGCCGGGAAGGGGCATTCGGTCGCCATTGACTGAACCAATCACAATAATCCGCCCACCGTCGGGCATGAGGCGGGCGGCTTCCACCGCAGCATGATAGGGCGCATGGATGTTAATCCGGAACAGGCGGTCGATGGCGTCGCTGTCTTGCTCTAACGCATCACCGAAAATAATGATACCCGCGTTAATCACCACAATATCCAGCGGACCGCAATCGCCTACCAGTTTGATGACCGCATCGCGGTCAGCGCTATCCGCCACTACGGCAGTGCTGCCCGTTTCTGCCGCCAGCCGTTCGGCGGCTTCTCGTGAGCCAGCATAGCTGAACGTGACCGCCGCGCCCTCGGCGGCAAAGCGCCTGACGATGGCCGCGCCGATGCCGCGGCTGCCGCCTAAAACCAGTACGGATTTATTCTGAAAGACAGACATAGAATCGACCCTCATGCAGATGATGCGACGATGATGATGACGTGCGGCAGACCGCGCTGCCAGCAAGGAGTATAGCTGCTTGCGTAGCGCTCCATTTGCCGCCGCCGCTGCTATACTTGCTCAAGCAATTTTCCCATTCTGGCTGCGGGCAAACTGAGATGATCTATGCATCTGATATCATGATCTTTGGCAAAGTGTTGCTCGCCATTTTTTTGCTGCTGTTGCTGGCAAGCTATCTTTTCGCAAAATTCAATTTCCCGATTTCCGTGCTATTGACCACCTGGCTTTCTACTGCCGCGGCGTTTGCGTTGCTGGTGGTGTTGGTATTGATGCCGGGGATCCGAGAGGATGAAGTGTCGCTGGGCAAACGTTGGCTGGAAGAGTGTTCAGTGGTGGAGAAATATGAGCGACATTCGCTAGGTGAATCGACCAATCGGTTACGGTGTCACGGTGTGGAAGAGCGGGTGGATGCGCGCGATTATCAGACATTTACTCTGGCATACCTCGAACGCGGGGCGCGCTGAGATAGCCCGGCATGACGAGAGTATCGTCTCCGGGCTGCCGTGGTTATCGCCCTACGCGTGCCTGAAGCGCCGCCGGGTAACGGTCACCGACTATCTTCACGGCGTCCAGCGCCCGGGTGATTTGCTGGCGTTCATCGGCGGTCAGTTGGATATCCACCGCGCCGAGGTTTTCCTCCAGCCTGTACCGTTTTGTGGTGCCGGGAATCGGCACAATCCACGGTTTTTGCGCCAGCAGCCAGGCAAGCGCAATCTGCGCGGGCGTCGCCTGACGTTCGGCGGCCAGCGCGCCCAGTACGGTTATCAGCTGCGCGTTAGCGGCCAGCGCATCGGCCTGAAAACGGGGCACCTGGCTGCGAAAATCGTCGCTGCCAAAAGCGGTGCTGGCGTTAATCGCCCCGGTCAGGAAACCTTTTCCCAGCGGGCTGAACGGCACAAATCCGATTCCGAGCTCTTCCAGTAACGGAATGATTTCCTCTTCAGGCTCGCGCCACCACATAGAGTATTCGCTCTGTAACGCCGCGACCGGCTGTACGGCATGCGCGCGGCGAATGGTTTGTGCACCGGCCTCAGACAGGCCGAAGTGTTTCACCTTACCTTCGGCAATCAGGTCTTTGACTGCGCCCGCCACCTCTTCAATCGGCACATTCGGATCGACGCGATGCTGATAAAGCAGGTCGATGGTCTCTGTTTTCAGGCGGCGCAGCGAGCCTTCTACCGCTTGGCGGATATGCTCCGGACGACTGTTTAAGATCTGTTGTTTGTTATCATTGCCGAATGTGAATCCGAACTTGGTGGCAATGACCACACGTTCACGAAACGGTTTCAGCGCCTCACCGACCACGTCTTCGTTGACATAAGGGCCATAAACTTCGGCGGTATCGAAGAACGTCACGCCGCGTTCGACGGCAGCGCGAATTAATGCGATAGCTTCATGCGTGTTCGTTGCCGGGCCATAGCCGTGGCTCAGCCCCATGCAACCTAGGCCAAGCGCGGAAATGGTGAGGCCGGAACGGCCAAGAGTGCGTTGTTGCATATCAAGCTCCTCAATACGTGAAACGGCGGCCCGCCGGGCGAGGGTGCTGCGGGCTGTCTTGTGTGAGCAGAGAATAGCGCGGGTGGATTTATTTTATCAGAGGGTCTAATTCGATAAGCTTAATGAATTTTATTCATAACCGATGGCCAGACCTGCCGGCCATCGACGTTCAGGCGTGCTTTTTCTTCCCGGCGGAAGAGGAGATATCGCGGCGCAGCGCGGCGGGGGCATTCAGCTCGCCGCTGAGCGGGAGATTATTGAGCATCACTTCAATATCTTCTGCCGGGACCGGATCGGAGAACCAGAAGCCCTGTAGCGCATCGCAGCCCAGCCCGGTGAGAATGCGCTGCTGTTCCTGCGTTTCTACGCCCTCCGCCACGACGGCCATATTCATCGAATGCGCAATCGAGATAATCGTGGAGACGATTTTGATATGTTTGCTGTTTTCCCGCATGTCTTTCATAAAGCTTCTATCAATTTTCAGCTCTCCGGCAGGGAGGTCCTGCAGCGCCAGCATGTTGGAATAACCGACGCCGAAGTTATCAATTGAGATCGTGATACCGATACGGCAGAAATCGTGAAAGATCTGAACGCTGCGATCAAATCCGTGCAGCGCTGCGGTTTCGGCGAGTTCGAGCGTTAAGCGCGTTGGCGAGACGCGATGGCGGACCAGCGTGTCGCAAACCAGTTCATAGAAGTTCTGCTGCTCAAACTGCACCGGGGAAATGTTAATCGACAGCGTCCAGTCATCGTGCCCGGCAAGACTCCATTTATGCAGCTGCGCGCTGGCTTGTTCCAGGATCCAGTTACCCACCGGTACAATGAGCCCGGTGTTTTGCAGCGTCGAGAGGAACACTTCCGGCAGCAGGATGCCTTTTTTCGGGTGGCGCCAGCGCAGCAGCGCTTCAAAACCGTAAATGCGCTTTTCTTTGACATGATATTTGGGCTGATACCACAACTCAAACTGACCGCGCTCCAGCGCTTGAGTCAGGTCCTGCAAGAAGTGCGCGCCTTGCCATGTGCTGTCGAGCATCGACTCATGATAAAACACCCAGCCGTTGCGACCATTGTGCTTCACGTGATACATCGCCGTATCGGCAGAAAGCTTCAAATCCTGCGGCGTTTCGCCGTGACCCGGGTACAGGCTGATGCCGACGCTCAGCGATATTTGCAGAATCTGCCCGGAGTGATAAAACGGCCGCCGGATGCTTTCGACCATGCGCGTACAGATATCGGCAATCTCGGCTTCGGTGCTGTCGGGGGCCAGCAGAATAAATTCATCGCCGCCGATACGGGCAAGGGTCATTTTAGGCGTCAGGCAGGCGCTCATACGGTTGGCAACGGAGACCAGTAGATTATCCCCAACGTGATGCCCCCAGGCGTCGTTGACCAGTTTAAAACGATCAAGATCCATCAGCACCAGAGCAAAAGTGCTACCCGCCAGCCGAGCCTGGTGCAGGCAGGCCAGCAGACGCATATCGATCTGGCTGCGGTTGGCAAGGCCAGTCAGACCATCGTAGCGGGCCTGCTGTTCAAGCTGCTGGTTCAAACGCTGCAGGTTTTCGGTAAGCCGCGTGGTGCGGACCTGAGAGTCGACCATGGAAATCATCAGCATCAGCCCCAGCAGCAGCAGCGTGGTGACGGAGACCCAAATAGACAGGCCTTCTTCGCTGACCATCGCCGTATGGCTTACCATGATGTGGCCATGCCCGGTAAAGGTGGCGGCGCTCATGCCGGTATAGTGCATGGCGGCAATCGCGATCCCCATCGCCAGCGCTGCACCAATGCGCGTCAGCAGGACGCCTTTGCTGTTCAGTCGCAGGCTGAACGCCAGCCACAGGGCGACGCAGGAGGCGACAATGGCTATCACCACCGAGACGATAATCAGCGGAATGCTCCAGGTTATTTCATCGTGAGCCATCAGTGCCGCCATGCCCACATAGTGCATGGTCACGACGCCGCTGCTCAGCAGCGCGGTGGCAATACACAACCGCTTAAGCGATAGCGTGTTACCGGCAACGGCAATATTAATGGCCAGCGATGATGCAATAATCGCGGCCAGCAGCGAAATAACCGTGAGCCCCAGGTGATAGCTCATGGGCATCGACATTTTCATCGCCAGCATGCCGATAAAATGCATTGACCAGATACCAATGCCGAGCGTGGCGCCACCGGTTATGCGCCAGAAGATAGCCGCTTTCTTATTTGAAGCAGCGATTTTTGCAGCACTATCAAGCGCAACGAAAGATGCGATGAATGCCACCAAAAATGAAATACCGACCAGTATCGGGTCCCACGAAGCGTGCAGCATCATGCAATCCATACCTTTTCATAAAGTGGGTTCTATTTAATCTATCAGCATAATCCGAATTTTATCCAGAAAAATAACTATCAAAATCCGTTTTTTTTCACGGATTAGATACCTTTAGAAATTAATTAAGCAGGGCTTAAACACGGTGAAATGACAGTGAATAATACAGCGTCGGGCATTATATTGTGCTTACTTTCTATGGAGTTAATCTATTTTCTGGTGGCTGTGGTAATAAGTTTTGCTTTGGTTGAGATAATGCACTGAAAAAAGTGAAACTCGCACAGCTAAGGAAGGTGCGAACAAGTTCCTGATATGAGATCATCATATTCATCCGGAGCGCATC